>SLLL01000217.1 GCA_007134085.1 Balneolaceae bacterium | reverse complement strand
TTTTGGCAGGCCCCACTGGTCGGTATTGTCATGGTCGAGATAGACCCTGTTTTCGTGCCTCGGCAGCGATTCGCCAAATGCCAGGAATGTCATGGTCCAGTTGCCGGGAGTGGAAATGTTATCTTTAAATCCAGCTCCAAAATCGAGAGGGCCGCCCTGCCCTGTACTCTGGCGGCCACCCCATCCATACGTTGAAAATCCGCGGCGGTAATTGGCCCGTTTCGTTTCCTGGCTGATGTTTTGAAACTGAGGCACCAGCACATCCACAGGCCTGCGGCCATAAAAATAGCGGTCTTTGAATCCATCATGCACTCCGGATGCACCCACCTCAAAATGGTTATCCATCAGGTTATGGCCCAATTCACCGCTGGAGTTGCCAATGCCATCAGGAAAGGTGTGTTTGAGTGAGTTCAGCAAAATACTTGTAGAACCAAGCGCTGAAGCACACAAGAAAATCACATCGGCATAGTACTCGATACTCTCTTTGGTTTCGGCATCAACAATACGCACGCCCGATGCTTTTTGGATCTCTTTATCATACAAAATGGTGTGGACGATAGAGTGGGGGCGAAGTGTCATATTCCCGGTAGCTTTGGCAGCGGGTAAGGTTGATGAGTTGCTGCTGAAGTACGCACCATATGGGCACCCGCGGCGGCACAAATTTCTGGCCATGCACTGGCCGCGGCCGTTGTGCGCCCTGGTGATATTTGCCGTTCGGCCAATGGTAAGCTGGCGATCGGTATAGTGTTCAGCAATTTTTTCCTTTACATGTTTCTCGATGCAGTTCATCTCCCAGGGAGGAAGAAAAATGCCATCAGGAATTTGCGGCAAGCCATCCCTATGACCGCTTACACCGATATATGATTCCACATGATCGTACCACGGTTTGAGGTCGGCATAACGAATAGGCCAGTCGATGCCGATACCGTCCCGATCATACACGGCAAAGTCGGGATCGCCCCGGCGATAGGCCCAACGCCCCCAGGTAAGCGACCTGCCGCCAACCTGATAGCCGCGTGTCCAGAGAAACGGCTTTTTCTGGATGTAGGGGTTTTCAGAATCTTTCACAAAGAAATGCTTCGTATCCTGTGTTACGGCATACGCCGTGCGGCTTTGAACAGGGTAGATCTCAGTTCGTTCTTTATGAGTTAGCCGGTTGCCATAAGGCAGCTCCCACGGGTGTTTCATCATTGTGGGATAGTCTTCAACATGGCGAACCATCCGGCCTCGTTCAAGCACCAAAGTATTCAGCCCTTTTTCACAAAGTTCTTTGGCAGCCCATCCACCGCTAATGCCAGTACCCACCACAATGGCATCGTATGTTCTCTGTTGGCGGGATTTGATGTTAAGGTTCATGGGCAGTAGGTAGTTGTGAATCAAATATGGCAATCAACGCCAATTTACTAAAGATTAGCTGAGCTGCAAATGATGGGCTTGAATCATATTATGTATATTAATTGATGTTATGTGTTCTCATACAATCATGGGTATTTGGCTTTAGCAGCATTTGAATAAACTTTCTATTGATACATTAAGGCTAGGTTATTTGTGTATGCTTAGGTGATCGTTTAAACAGTATGAATGATCTAAATTACACGCCTGAGAAGGTTTTATGCAATATAATTTGTCTGTAAATGACTAAAAAACTATCTTTTAGATCTAGTCTAATATCTTTGCTTCTATAGACATAACATTTTACGGGTGACATGAAAAAAACCAATCGTTTAATATTTGTATATGTTTTGTGCCTTTTCGGATTAACAGCCTGTAGTACTTCCGGAAGTGAAGTTGAGAATGGCCTTCTTGTAAACGGCCCATTTTTCTACACACTTCAGGGCATGCTTGAATCAAATATTACAGCAGACAACTTTGATTTGAGATCGGAGTGGGCCAAGCTAGAAAGCGAATCCCTGAATGAAGTACAAGCAGGATTTTTCGCTTCTCTCAGAGATACCCTCAATGATATAGATTACTGGCAGAGATATACCATTGGCATTGTAAAATACGATTCCTGGCCGGAAAGGGGTGAATATTCCGTTGCAGATATCAGAAGTGTAAGAAATGGTTCGAGCGGTGACTTTTTTGTTAATTTGCGCTCTATGTATAGGGAACAAAGTGTTGAAAGCAGTGAACAGGTTCATTTTTATCTGGAGGATCACGTGTTCCACGCCTCCGGTGGGATAATCGAAATCACAACGTCTAATGCAGAATCACTCAGAGGCAATTTTACCCTCACATTTGATCTTGATGAAAAACGCACCTGGGACATGGTAAATGAAACCATTGAGGAACCATCACAGAATGTGCTATCTGTTCAGGGGCAATTTGATATTGACCTGCTTTCGAGCCGGGTAGACATCTTGTCTCAGTTTTAAAAGACAGTATAAACCAATAAGATTAGCCAATTGTATTCGGCTCAACCTTTTCAATTCTTCCTGACTTACAGATCATAGCAAGCATCTGTATTTCATTATTTTGGCAAGCGATATGTATGAACTTACTACTCCTGCAATCGTGCTGCCTGTACGTGCATCCAGTCGAAATTTCGTTTACGCCCAAGGCTTATCCATCCTTCCTCTTCCCAGCATTTCCACCATTCGTGATAATCCGGGTGTGCAAGTCTGGCACGGTCTCGGCCCCAATTTAACTGGTTACGGGTTGGGTCAAAATCCAGCGCAATTCCCCAGGAATGCATCGACCACGCGGTACCATTGCGTATGGCACGCTCGTTGTAACAGCCGCCAAAATGATCAAGATGTAGTTTGCTGATGTTCTCTTCGCCATAGATCTCTTTTACTTTTTGAAGTACGCGCTGAAGGCTGTCCGCCACTTTTGCGTGGCAGCGGGTGCGGCGCACTTTGGCTCGCAGGTCCCATGAGAGTTTTAGTTCGTAAGGCAGATCCACCAAAATAATCTGAGAACCACGTGCTCCAAAAAATTCATCAAACTCCCGGGTTCGCTGCACCGGCCATCTGTTTGGGTTTGGCACCTCTATTTCATCAGGGCGCCAGGGCGGCTGCGGTTCACCATGTTTCAGCCGGTATTCAAGCTCCAAAAATCCAGCATTGGTTCGCGGCCCCCAAAGTCCATCAATTGGGCCGATGCTGATTCCCCGTTCTTTAGCACTTATCTGAATAAATCGTGTAACCTGCCGGGTAATGGGCAGTATCGGATTGATTCCTTCGATTTGAGCCATTGCCCTTCGTGTTAATGGCCCGAAAATGCCATCAATCGCACCACGATAGAGCCCCTTTTCTTTTAAAATCTGTTGAACAAGTTTTATTCTTCGTTTCATGTTATTCTCTCACGTTTTCTGTTGGTTTATAAATTATTTCTCTGTGATCGTCATGAATATTGGATAGTGGCCGCTATACCCGGTTTTAGTGAGAAGTATATCTTAATTATCCAATTTTATAATGCGCAATCGAATAGAATAAAGGCTGGTTTGTAGCCTCTCACCAAAAAAACTAGTAAACGGCCTTGCAAACCTTTTTGGGCAGTTATAACCCATTTTATCTGCCCATTCTGCGACCCTCGCTATCTGATGAAGATCTTCTTTTAGCAGCATTATTGACGTTGGGATAGGTTGTACTTCTCTCATACATCCTCACTGTTTGTGGATTCAAGACTCTCGTTTTCTCGAAGGATAGATAACAGCAATTATTATGCTTCTCTCTAACTAATAGGACCCTTACCTGTTTTTACCCTTACTAAACAGTTGATGCATGAAATGTAAAAATGTTACAAAAAAATTTTATCAGCAATAATAATTAACGAAGCATAAATTAAATACATGTAATGCCAAATATTTATTAATTATGCACTTAACGAATAATTTTTATCCATACTTTTCATATACTTTCTCATAAACTCTAAGTGCTTTCCAGTAGCGATAAATTTTCAAATATGCTTAAACATCCGTTACACACCCCTCGCTGGCCGTGGATACATTTTTCGCGTACTTGTAGAGAATTCCACTCTTAAATTTCAGATCGGGTGCTGTCCAGTTTTTGCGGCGTTCTTCAATTTCATCATCAGAAAGTTCCACATTCAAAACACGTTCATCAGCATCTATAGAAATTTCATCGCCATCTTGCAGTAGCGCTATGGTACCGCCAAGCTGAGCTTCCGGTGTAATGTGGCCAATCACAAAACCATGGGTTCCTCCGGAGAATCGTCCATCGGTTATCAGAGCTACATCATTCCCCAGCCCTGCACCCATTATTGCAGCGGTGATTGAGAGCATCTCCCGCATGCCGGGCCCTCCTTTCGGCCCTTCGTAACGTATAACAACTACATCCCCTTTTTCCACTTTTCCGGCTTGTATGCCTTCGAGGCAGTGTTCTTCCGATTCAAACACTTTTGCTGTACCTGTAAATCGCGTACCCTCTTTTCCGGTTATTTTTGCCACGCTTCCTTCAGGAGAAAGATTTCCATAAAGTATCTGAAGGTGCCCTGTTTTCTTTACCGGATTCGAAACAGGCCGAATTACGTTTTGTTCTTCAAGCAGTGCCGGCAGTTCCGCCACATTCTGTTCCAGTGTTTTACCGGTAACGGTAATACAATCACCATGCAGGTATCCTTCATCAAGCAGCAACTTCTGTACAGCAGGCACGCCACCAACATTGTAAAGATCTTCCATCACATACTTGCCGCTCGGTTTAAGGTCTGCAAGAAACGGGGTTCTGTCGCTCACGATCTGAAAATCATCAATCGTAAAATCAACTTCTGCTGCTTTTGCAATAGCAAGCATGTGCATAACGGCGTTGGTTGAACCCCCAAGGGCAATAATCATCGCTACTGCATTTTCCAGAGATTTTTTGGTGATGATATCTTTTGGCTTAATATCCTTCTCAAGAAGATTGAGAATTGCGTCTCCCAAATTTTCGCACTCTTTAATTTTCTCCTGGTGTGTTGCCGGAATGGAAGAACTGTATGGAAGGCTCATCCCCAGTGTTTCGATGGCAGATGCCATAGTATTGGCGGTGTACATTCCTCCACATGCTCCAGCTCCGGGGCAAGCGTGTTTCAGCACACTGTTCATCTGCTCTTCACTGATCTCTTTTGAAAGAAACTTTCCATACGATTCAAAAGCAGAGACAATATCAAGTTTTTGCCCGTTTAAGTTTCCGGGACGAATGGTTCCGCCATACACCATAATTGCCGGCCGATTAACCCGCGCCATAGCCATAACAGCACCAGGCATATTTTTATCGCATCCCACAACAGATATGTTTGCATCGTACCACTGGGCATTCATTACTATCTCAATAGAGTCTGCAATGATGTCTCTCGAAGGAAGAGAGAATTTCATGCCCTGTGTTCCCATCGAAATACCATCACTTACTCCTATGGAATGGAATACAAAACCAACCATGCCTTTATCCCAAACTCCTTCTTTTACAACAGCAGCTAAATCATTCAAATGCATGTTGCAGGGGTTGCCATCCCAGCCGGTGCTTGCTATACCAACCTGAGCCTTTTTCATGTCATCCTCGCTCAAACCGGTGGCATAAAGCATGGCCTTCGAGCCAACCTGTGCCTGTTCTTGTGTTAATCTGGAGCTAAACTTATTTATTTTCGCCATCTTATCAGTTATTCCTTTTACTTATTGGTAATCAATACTTTACGGGGTCATTTTAATTTTAATGGAAGCGCTTTTAAAAAATCCATTTTATTATCAAAAAAACTTTTCATCAATTATAAAATAAATTATTGACACATTAAGCCTCATTGTCTAAGTTTTTGCAAGTGATGTTCACATAACAGATTACAATTGTCTACCGCAGTAACATATATTCCAAAACGCAATAAAATCAGCCAAGATGGGCAGGGTTTAATTGCGCTTTTTTTGTTATCCGTAGCTTCAATATTTGTGGTTCTTCTTACCAATCTTAGTGTAACATTATTTGCAGTTCCTTCTTTAGAGATCATTAGCATTCTTCTCTCGCTATCTATAATCTCTATTCTAATTTCTGGCATTATTCTACTAAACCTAATTATTAGCTAAAAGAACAGCCAGAGGTTAGAAGCCAAATCCATTTTAGATTTTACTTTGACCTCTGGCGGGTAAACTACACTTGCGAGTCAATATGAAATCAAACAGCCAAAATTCTACAGCAAAAAAAATGGATGTGCCTGCAACGCTTAAACCCGTTCAGAAACCCACTTCTGATGCTCAAACGCATAACGGTGCGGAACTTTTAATTAAAACACTCGCAGATCTCGGCGTAGACACCATATTTGGTTACCCGGGCGGAGCAGTACTACCTATTTACGATGCCCTTTTTAACAATCACGACCTCAAGCACGTGCTTGTACGCCATGAACAGGCTGGTGTACACGCAGCTGATGGATACTCGCGGTCTACAGGTAAGCCGGGTGTTGTACTCGCCACCTCCGGCCCGGGTGCTACAAATACAGTAACCGGTATCGCCACTGCCATGATGGACTCCATCCCGCTTGTGGTTTTATCGGGACAGGTCCCCACAAGCGTAATCGGGAATGATGCCTTCCAAGAAGCCGATATTGTTGGAATTACCCGCCCCATTACCAAACAAAATTATCTTGTCCGCGATGTAAACAACCTTGAAAGTGTACTTCGTGAAGCATTCCATATTGCCACCCATGGCAGGCCCGGACCGGTTTTAGTTGATATGCCGAAAGACATGCTCAATTCAAGAGCTAAATTTAAAGGCACCAAAGATGTAGACATTCCAAGTTTTAAGCCTACCATACACGGCCACCAGCCACAAATTGCCAAAGCGGCAAGAATGCTCAGCGAAGCGAAAAGGCCATTGATCTATGTTGGCGGCGGTGCCATTCTTGGAGAAGCATGGAAAGAGGTAACTGAGTTTGCTGAACGGCTGAATATTCCGGTTACCACTACTCTGATGGGACTCGGCGCATTCCCGGAATCTAAACCCCAGTCTGTTGGTATGCTGGGGATGCACGGTACTTGGTACGCAAATATGGCTATGACAGAGTGCGATGTACTCCTGGCTGTTGGCGCCCGGTTTGATGACAGGGTAACAGGCAGGCTTAATGGTTTTTCCCAAAACTCCCGTAAAATTCATATTGATATTGACCCATCCTGCATCGGCAAGAATGTGGATGTGGAAGTGCCGATCGTTGGCGACGTGAAACGGGTAATTCCTGCAATCGATAAGCTGGCCACTCCACCACAAATTTCTGAATGGTGGGATACAATACACACCTGGAAAAAAGAACATCCGCTTGTGGTACCAAAGGCAGATGATCAAATTTATCCGCAACACATGATAAAAATGATATCGGAGATTACAGAAGGAAATGCCATTGTGGTAACCGATGTAGGGCAGCACCAGATGTGGGCTGCACAGCATTATCAGTACAATCATCCGCGCTCATGGATTACCTCAGGCGGACTCGGCACCATGGGCTTCGGTTTCCCTGCCGCGATGGGGGCCGCTATGGCTTGTCCAGATCGAGATGTTGTTTGTATTACAGGTGATGGAGGCTTCCAAATGCTTACTTGCGAGCTTGCAACAGCTGTTGAATATAAAATACCGGTTAAGATTGCCATCATGAACAACGCCTGCCTTGGTATGGTACGGCAGTGGCAACAGCTTTTCTTCGACAACCGCACCAGCTACTCCGTCTTCGGGTCGAACAACCCAGATTTCGTTAAAATGGCCGATGCTTACGGCATGATTGGAATGAGGGCAACCAACCCCAAAGAGATGCGCGAAGTTCTTGAAAAAGGAATGGCTATTAAAGACGCCCCCGTACTCATGGATTTCAGTGTAGTAAAAGAGGAGAACTGCTACCCGATGGTTCCATCCGGAGCAGCACTTTTTGAAATGGTTGAATCAGACGAGGAGTGCAAGAAATGAGTTCAGCAGTAATGACCAAAGATTACCGCCACACCCTATCCGTACTGGTGAAGCACAATCTGAATACACTTTCGAGAATCATCGGGATATTCAGTGCAAAAGGGTTTGAGCTGGCCAGTGTAACATTTGCCTCAGAGGCAGATCCCGGCATGGCAAGGGTTACCATTACCACATACGGTGATGAAAAAACTGTGGAGCAGATCAACAAACACCTTCACAATGTAGTGGATGTACTGAAAGTAACCGACCTCACCCATAAGAAATGTATCGAGCGTGAGCTTGCTATAATTAAAGTATCCACAGCAAAGGTTGGCCGGCCGGAAATTATGCTGATTGCACAGGCCTTCAAAGCGAAGGTAATCGATATCACAAGTGATAAACTTGCCCTCGAAGTTACCGGAAATACCGACAAGGTAGATGCAATGATTGAAGTATTAAAACCCTACGGTATTGCAGAAATGTCGAGAAGCGGCAGCGTTGCCCTAAAGCGGGAATTTCAGGGTGCTGTTAACATCAATTAACTAAAACAGAACAAACGTTTAGAAAACTACTAATCCAACAAATAAAGAATGAAAGCAAAGACTTATTATAATGGTGATGCAAACCTCGATCTCCTATCCGGAAAAACCGTTGCCGTAATTGGCTATGGAAGCCAGGGACACGCCCACGCATTGAATCTGAAAGACAGCGGCATCAGCGTAGTGGTTGGCCTCAGAAAAGAGAGCAAATCCTGGAAAGAGGCCGAAGAAGCCGGTTTAGATGTGTACGAAACCGCAGAAGCTGCCGCCAAAGGAGATATTGTGATGGTATTAATCCCCGATCAGCATCAGGGGCGCGTTTACAAAGAAAGTATCGAGCCAAACCTTAAAGCTGGCAACGTGCTGATGTTTGCACACGGATTCAACATCCACTTCGATGCCATTGTACCACCAAAAGATGTTGATGTTTTTATGGTAGCACCAAAAGGCCCAGGCCATCTGGTGCGCCGGGTATATACTGAAGGATCCGGAGTTCCATGCCTGTTCGCCGTTTATCAGGATGCATCAGGAACTGCAAAAGATACCGCACTTGCCTACGCAAAAGCGATTGGCGGAACCCGTGCCGGTGTTCTTGAAACCACATTTAAGGAGGAGACCGAAACCGACCTTTTTGGAGAACAGGCCGTTCTTTGCGGAGGCGCTTCTGAATTGGTAAAAGTTGGCTTTGAAGTACTGGTTGAAGCTGGTTATCAGCCTGAGATTGCCTACTTCGAATGCCTGCACGAGCTGAAACTGATTGTAGACTTGATGTACGAAGGCGGCATCGAAAGAATGTACTACTCCGTTAGTGATACAGCAGAGTATGGCGGCCTTACCCGCGGAACCCGCGTTATTGACAGCGACACCAAAAAGCGGATGAAAACCATTCTCGAAGAGGTACAAAGGGGTGCATTTGCCAAAGAGTGGCTCAGCGAAAATGAAGAAGGGCTGCCCAACCTCAGCAAGATGCGGGGCGAACTTGGAGATCATAAAATTGAAACCATCGGCAAAGAGCTGCGCTCCATGATGGACTGGATCCCCGGAAATAAGAAAGAAGCTGAGCCCGCTGAATAATCAGCCCTAAACCTGATAAAACCATGTCAAAAACCATCCACATATTCGATACAACCCTGCGCGACGGCACCCAGGGTGAAAAGGTCTCTTTTTCGGCGGAAGACAAAATCCGGATAGCCAAACGGCTCGATGAATTTGGGATTCACTATATCGAAGGCGGATGGCCGGGCTCTAACCCAAAAGACATGGCTTTTTTCGAAAAGGCAAAATCTCACACCTTCCAAAATGCAAAGATTGTTGCTTTTGGAAGTACCTGCCGAGCAGGGAATGCGCCTGAGGAAGACCCCAATCTGCAGGCATTGATTGCGGCAGAAACACCTGCCGTTTCTCTGTTTGGAAAATCCTGGCTGCTGCATGTTAATGAGGCGCTTAAAATTTCACCGGAGCAAAATCTTGAAATCATATCAGGTTCTGTAGCATACCTTAAAGCTCATGGGAAAGAGGTTATTTACGATGCTGAGCATTTCTTTGACGGTTATAAAGATAGCCCGGAATACGCTGTTAAAACCCTTCTCGCCGCTCAAAATGCCGGCGCAGATGTACTTGTTCTCTGCGATACAAACGGTGGCACGCTGACCCATGAAGTCTCTGTAATTGTAAAAGAGGTTTCACAAAAAGTGGCCGCCCCTCTTGGTATCCATCCTCATAACGACAGCGAACTTGCTGTAGCCAATGCAATGGCTGCGGTACAAGCAGGGGCTGTTCATGTTCAGGGCACTATAAACGGATATGGCGAGCGATGCGGCAACGCAAACCTCTGTTCGGTAATACCAAATTTGCAGCTTAAACTCGGCTACAAATGCATCCCCGATGAGCAGATGGCAAACCTCTCAACTGTGTCAAAATTTGTGAGTGAGCTTGGCAATCTCATTCCCGATAACAAACAGCCTTATGTGGGCAAAAGTGCTTTCGCTCATAAAGGTGGCATCCACGTGAGTGCCGTTATTAAAAATGAGCAGACGTATGAGCACATTAAACCTGAACTGGTTGGCAACAGCCGACGCGTTCTGGTTTCTGATCTCTCTGGGAAGAGCAATGTTACCTATAAATCGGAAGAGCTTGGTTTTGAGTTAGACAAAAACTCGAAGGAGAGCTCCGAAATTGTACAGGAGCTCAAAAAGCTCGAAAATGAGGGCTATCAGTTTGAGGCGGCAGAGGCATCCTTCGAATTGCTTGTGAAGCAGTTTACCAATAATGCGCCCGACTACTTTAAGCTTGAAGGTTTCCGCGTGATTATGGAACGCAATGCGAATGGCGAATCTCGATCTGAAGCCACGATTAAAGTGCGAGTGAACGATCAGATTGAACTCAGTGCCGCCGAAGGAAACGGGCCGGTTCATGCTCTTGATGCAGCCCTCCGCAGAGCGTTGTGCGAGTTTTATCCCGAAATATCATCCATGCAGCTACAGGATTACAAAGTGCGGGTACTCAATGAAAAAGACGGTACCGGCGCTAAGGTGCGTGTTTTAATTGACTCAGCAAAAGACGGCTCAAGCTGGGGAACCGTCGGAGTTTCAGAAAACATCATCGATGCAAGCTGGAAGGCGCTCTCGGAAGGGATTATCTACTTTTTAATGAATCAAAACAGCAAACCAAAACAGAAATCGAATCTGGCAGAAACCGACCAAAACATAAATACAAAAGTGCCTACTTAGGTGGGCAAGTCAGCACAAATCCTAAGTCATTTTGATTTATACTGATTTGGGTGTATCCAAGTACAAAGCTTGTTAAAACACACCCCTAAATCCTCCGCCTCAGGCGGAGGACTTATATCACCAAAAACAAAACAACACAAAACCATGGACAATCACATTAAAATTTTCGACACAACCCTTCGGGACGGTGAACAGTCACCGGGATACAGCATGAATAAAGCCGAAAAGCTTCGTCTTGCTCTACAGCTCGAAAAACTGGGTGTTGATGTGATTGAAGCGGGTTTCCCAATTGCATCGGATGGTGACTATGAAACGGTGAAGGAGATTGGGAAGATCATTAAAAAAAGTTCTGTAGCTGCTCTTTGCAGAACCCGACAGGTTGATCTGGAACGAGCTATTTCTGCCGTACAACATGCTGCCAAACCAAGAATTCACACATTCATTGCCACAAGCGATATTCATCTGAAGTATAAACTTCAGCAAACGCGTGAAGAAGTGCTTGAGTCTGCCGTGAAAGCTGTTGAATATGCAAAATCGCACTGTGATGATGTTGAATTTTCAGCCGAAGATGCTTCACGAAGTGATCCTGAATTTCTCACCGAAATCTTTACAGCGGTTATTGATGCCGGTGCTACAACCATCAACGTACCCGATACCGTGGGCTATGCCCTTCCGTGGGAGTATGCTGAGCTGATCAAAACACTTCATCAAAATATCCCCAACATCGATAAAGCTGTAATTAGCGTGCACTGCCACAATGATTTGGGGCTTGCAGTTGCAAACTCGCTGATGGCAGTACAAAATGGTGCCCGGCAAATTGAGTGTACCGTAAACGGTATTGGCGAACGCGCCGGGAATGCATCACTCGAAGAGGTTGTAATGGCTATTGAAACCCGAAAAAACAGTATGAATTACACCACTTCGGTAAATACCACAGAGATTTTTCCATCGAGCCAGCTTCTGGCTGAAATTACCGGCAAAGGTGTTCAGCCAAATAAGGCGATTGTGGGCGATAACGCCTTTGCGCATGAAGCGGGCATACACCAACACGGTGTGTTGAAGAATCCGCTTA
>SLLL01000148.1 GCA_007134085.1 Balneolaceae bacterium | reverse complement strand
TCAGGACTCAGGACTCAGGACTCAGGACTCAGGACTCAGGACTCAGGACTCACGTCTTTCCCTGCACCACTCCAAAAACTCATCAGCCGACTTCGTATTCAGCACACGTGCCGGTTCAAACTTCGCTTTTCGGGCAATCATCACTCCGTATCGAATATCATCAATTCCCTCCGTGCTGTGGGCATCCGGGTTGATGGATGTGAACAGGCCTGCCTCCTTTGCTTTATTTCCGTAGCTCCAGTCGAGATCGAGGCGCCAGGGGCTGGCGTTAATTTCAATGGCAACACCTGCATCAGCGGCCCACTCTATAATTTTGTTGATGTCTAACTTGCTGCCATCGCGTCTTAAAAGCAATCGTCCGGTTGGGTGGCCAAGCATGGTTGTGTATGGATTTTCGATGGCATGCTTAAACCGCTCCATCATCTTATCCTGCGGCATCTCAAGCCCGCTGTGCACACTGGCAATCACAAAATCGAAGCCTTTGAGAATCTCGTCAGGATAGTCGAGTGAACCATCGCTCAAAATATCAGACTCCATCCCTCTAAATACGGTAAAATTCTTCCCATCAGATTTCAAAGCTTCGTTAAGCTCATCAATTTCATCCCACTGCCTTTTTACATCATCAATAGCCAGCCCGCCGGCGTATGCCGCAGTTCTGGAGTGATCAGTAATGCCCAGATATGTATAGCCCCGTTCAATACACGCCTCAGCCATCTGTTTGATGGAATATTTCCCGTCACTATAGGTACTGTGTGCGTGAATTACCCCTTTGATGTCTCCATCACGAACCAGTTTCATCTCTTCATGTTCGGTGTAATATTCAAATTCCCCCCGATCTTCCCGATGTTCGGGCGGTACAAAATTAAGCCCCAGTTTTTGGTAGATCTCTTTTTCTGATGATGTTTTCACGGGTTTATCAAAGTCGGTCTCTTTTGCGTCGTTCAGCTCAAATAAACCGTACTCATTCAGCGCCATGCCACGTTCCCGTGCACGCTGACGCATCACAATGTTATGCTCCTTGCTGCCGGTAAAGTACATGAGAGCGGCGGGATACTCCTCAGGCTTTACAATGCGAAGGTCAACCTGACGGCCATTTTCGGTACGGACGGAGCTTTTGGTGTCACCCCGGCCGAGAATCTCTACCACAAGTTCATGGCCGGTAAACGCATCAAAGATTGTGGAGGCGTCAGATTCATCAGCAGCTACAATGATATCGATATCGCCAATGGTTTCTCTCGACCTGCGAAGCGATCCGGCAATTTCACACTGCTGAACGCCATTGAGCTCTTTGATGAATTTGTACATAGGCTCTGCGATCTCAAGCGCCTGATCGAGGCGGGCACGCTCGCCAAATTTTTCCAGATACTTTATCGACTTGATGATTTTATCGGCAGATTTTTGTCCCAGCCCCGGAAGAGCGGCAACAGCACCGCTTTGGCATGCCTCTTTTAATTCGGCAATCTCTGTTATGCCCAGTTCTTTATGGATTTTAGCGATGTTTTTTGGCCCCAGGCCGGAGATATTCAGCCATTCGATCAACCCTTCGGGTACTTTCTCTTTGAGGGCTTCCAGCACCGGCATGGTTCCTGTTTCCTGAAATGCTTTAATATCCTCAGCGATCGACTTGCCGATGCCTTTAATATCGGTGAGTGTTCCCTCTTCAATCCGCTTGGTTACCTCTTCGTTTAAACCCTCAATGGTTTGCGCGGCGCGGTCGAAGGCAATGGCACGAAACCGGTTTTCGCCTGCAAGCTGCATAAGGTTATACACTTCACGAAGTTTTTCGGCTACATCCTGGTTGGTCATCTGTTGATATCTTTTATTTTAGCGGTTTATCTGATTGAGTTTTCATCAAAACAGAAACTACGAAAAACCAATTCGCAGGGTGGTGAAAAAAAGAAAATATTTAGATGAACCGGTTTTCCATTTAAATGAGAAAACTGCTATCTTTATAGGCTCAATAGGCAATTATTGATTTATTGAAACCTGCCCCGGTGGCGGAATTGGTAGACGCGCACGCTTGAGGGGCGTGTGACCTAACGGTCGTGCTGGTTCGACTCCAGTCCAGGGCACCAAAACCCTTGTAAGATAAGTTCTTGCAAGGGTTTTTTGTTTTTTATGATTGATGCCATAATCGTTGATTTTTTGATCATGAATTATGAGTTAGTCTACATATCCATACCCTCTGTTTACACATTTTTTCAAAAATTAGCCTTTCTATTGCTCCCTTTCTGATTATTTGTTAATGTTAGTATTCATTCTAATATCTACTAACTAAATAAAAATACGTATGAGCTTAAAAAATGACTTTAAGGCGTTCATCATGCGCGGCAACGTGCTCGACCTGGCTGTTGCGGTTGTAATAGGTGCGGCATTTGGGCGTATCATAACATCCTTTGTAAATGATGTGTTAATGCCTCCGATTGGGATGCTTCTGGGCGGTGTTGATTTTTCTGACCTGGTTCTTACCATTCAGGAAGCAACAGCAGAAGTTGAGGCTGTAACGATCAACTATGGTGTGTTTATCCAGACATTGGTTGATTTTCTAATCATCGCTTTTGCCATCTTTATGGTGATTAAAGCTTTTGAGAAAGCGAAGAAGAAAGAAGAAGAGAAACCTGCTGCCCCGGCAGAGCCACCTGCACAGGAAAAACTTCTTACTGAGATCAGAGACCTTTTGAAATCGAAGTAATTATCCTTATTTATCATTCTAAAACTCCCGTAAAGCTTTGACTCTGCGGGAGTTTTTTTGTTTGTGCAGTTTTAACTTATCATTACTAAAACACACTCTTTGAAAGAAGAATACGAGAAACCGTTTTGTTAATGCACTGTCTGCAAAACTAAAATGGCGATACACCCAAGAGGATGCATCGCCTTTAATAAGTTTCTTAATCGGTGTGATCCCTTAGTCAGGAATCGAAACATTTGTCTCAACCGTATGTGTAACGAGACGCATGGTCATGCCGCCTTCTTCAAGCATTTTTTCGAGCCTGTCTATAGTGCCGCGAAGGGTTCGCTCAAGAATACGGCGCTGCATGCCTGAAGCGTTGTCGATCTGCTCGCGAGCTTCTTGCAGGCCTCGTCTTGCTTCAGCTAAGTCTTCTGCAGAAAATTGCTCAGAAATACCATCAATTACCATTTCAGAGAGGAATGAGTAGTACATGCCATCCACATTGCGGTAATCTTTGAAGTT
>SLLL01000186.1 GCA_007134085.1 Balneolaceae bacterium | reverse complement strand
TGTACCCATCAGAATCTGAGAGTGATACTACCTTTGCTCCCATATCGAGGGCTTTTTGTGCTGCAAATTGCGCCACATTGCCCGAGCCGGAAATGATTACCGTTTTCTCATCGATCGGCTCATCATGTTGTTCTAACATCTCCTTCACAAAGTAAAGCAGCCCAAAGCCTGTTGCCTGCATACGCACTTTACTGCCTCCGTAGGCAAGCCCCTTGCCGGTTAGCACGCCGCTGAACTCAGCTGTAAGCCGTTTATACTGCCCGAAGAGAAACCCCACTTCCCGTTCACCAACGCCGATATCTCCTGCAGGCACATCTATATCACTGGCAATGTATCGATAGAGTTCGTTCATAAAACTTTGGCAGAAACGCATAATTTCACCGTCTGATTTTCCGCGGGGGTTAAAATCAGAACCTCCCTTACCGCCGCCAAGCGGCAGGCCGGTTAGCGAGTTTTTAAACGTCTGCTCAAACGCGAGGAATTTAATAATGCTGAGATTTACCGAAGGATGAAATCGCAACCCACCCTTGTATGGGCCTAGGGCACTGTTAAACTGAACCCGGAATCCACGGTTTACGCGGTAGTTGCCTTCATCATCTTCCCAGGGTACCCTGAACAGAAGAGCACGATCTGGTTCAATAAGGCGCTCGATCAAGCCGGAATGATGATATTTTTTATTTTCTTTGATAAACGGCACTACCGATTCCATCACCTCATGGATTGCCTGATGAAATTCTGTTTGATCAGGGTCGCGCTCTTTTACAAGGTTTAGAATGTTTTCGAGAGTGATGGATGATAGTTTTAGGCCTGACATAAGATGCTATTTCTAAGGATTTTCAATTCGGTTGGCTTCGCTCCACTCCTCTTTTAACTGTTTGAGCCGGCGCTGCCCGAGTACATACTTCTCAAGTTCCACAACAAAGAAAACGAGCAAACCGCTCACTACAGGGAAAATCCAGTATTCAGCGTTGATGGGATAGGTTCCAAACCAGCTGTGCATAAATGGCGCGTAAGTAAATGTGAGCTGTAAGCCTATCAGAACAACTGCGGCATAGAAGGCATATTTGTTGCCAAAAAAACCTTGCCCAAGGGAGGGTTCATGCATTTTGCGGCAGTTAAACAGATAGAAAAGCTGGCCTGCTACAAGAGTATTAACAGCAATGGTTCTCGCGGTTTCTATTTCGTAGCCGCTGCCCTTTAACCAGTAATATAGTGCAAGTGTGAGCCCGCCAATCAAAACAGAAACAAACACAACTCTCCACATAAAGTATCCGCTTAAAATGGGTGCGCCCCGTTTTCTTGGCGGACGTTTCATAACGCCTGCTTCTGTAGGCTCAAATGAGAGGGCAAGGGCAAGCGTGACCGCTGTTACCATGTTAACCCATAAAATTTGAACGGGTGTAATTGGCATCACAATACCCATAATTACGGCAGCCATTATCACAAGGGATTCGGCCCCATTCGTTGGCAAAATGAAAAGAATGGCTTTTCGGAGGTTGTCATAAATCGTTCGCCCCTCCTCAACGGCATTCGCGATGGATGCGAAGTTATCATCTGCCAGAACCATTTCGGATGCATCTTTGGTAACCTCGGTTCCTTTTATGCCCATGGCAATTCCAACATCTGCACGCTTCAGGGCGGGGGCATCGTTTACGCCGTCGCCCGTCATGGCGCAGATCAGGTTTTCGGCTTGCAGTGCCTGCACAAGGCGCAGTTTGTGCTCGGGGCTGGTTCGCGCAAACACATCATTTTCTATTGCGGCATTTCGCAGTTCATCGTCACTCATCTTCTCAATCTCGGCTCCACTGATGGCGTGCTCCCCATCCCCAATGCCGATCTCTTTACCGATCGCTTTCGCTGTTGTGAGGTGATCACCCGTAATCATCTTCACACGGATACCGGCCTCCTTACAAATCCGTATCGATTCAATGGCTTCATCGCGGGGCGGGTCGATAATCCCGATCACACCGAGGAATGTCAACCCGCTTTTGATGTCATCATGGTCAACACTGGTTTTGTCAGTGGGTACCTCTTTCACAGCAGCGGCGATTAAGCGACGGCCCTGTTCAGCCTGTTTTTCCATAGCGCTTTCCCAGTAGGCTTTGTCCGTTTCCGCTTCGCCATCAGCTGTCCGCTGTTTTTCACAAAGCCCAAGGATGATCTCCGGCGCGCCCTTCACATGAACATAATGTTTGCCGTCCTGGCTGTTCAGGGTTGCCATGTATTTATGGTCCGACTCAAACGGCAGATGATCAATCCGTTTTTGAGAATAATCGCCATATCCTGCTTTGTGAGAGAGGGTCACCAGCGCCCCCTCCGTTGGGTCTCCATTTAAAATCCATCCACCTTCCTCTTCTTTGATTTCAGCCTCATTGCAGAGTGTAACCGTTTTGATGATCTGTTCAAGCAGGGTTTCTTTTGATGCTTCGATGGGTTCATCATCTTTCAGGATGTTTCCTTTTGGCTCATAGCCGGCGCCTTCAACGGTGTATTCTGTATCGGATGTGATGACAGCGGTGGCGGTCATTTCGTTACGGGTCAGGGTGCCGGTTTTATCGGAACAGATTACAGCAACAGAGCCGAGGGTTTCTACGGACGGAAGCTTTCTGATGATGGCATTTCGACGCGCCATAGCCTGCACACCAACGGCCAGTGTGATGGTCATAATTGCAGGCAAACCTTCGGGGATAGCAGCAACGGCAAGGCTGATTACGGCGAGGAAAAGTTCATCGAGAGAGTAGTCGCGGAAGAAGTATCCAATGGCGAAAAAGAGGCCGGTTACCGCGAGTATAATGATAGATAGCAGCTTTCCGAACTGATCAATCTGGCGCAGCAGCGGTGTGGTTATTTTTTCCACATCGCTCATCATCTGCTTTATTTTTCCAAGCTCGGTATTGCCGCCTGTTTCTACCACTACGGCACGTGCAGCGCCATAAACAACGGCTGTGCCTGAAAACGCCATACAGGTTTGGTCGCCCGGAACAGAGCCTGCATCCACAGGATCAATATTCTTTTCAACTGCAACGGATTCACCCGTAAGTGCTGATTCCTCCACGCGAAAATTTCGCGTAGATATCAGACGTACATCAGCCGGAACCTTATCGCCGGAGTTGAGCACAACCACATCACCCGGAACAAGATCTTCCGCGTCAATATCCCTGCGCTGCCCGTTTCGAATAACCGTTGCATGCAGCGAAAGCATTTTTTTGATGCTTTCAAGTGC
>SLLL01000115.1 GCA_007134085.1 Balneolaceae bacterium | reverse complement strand
TGCGATCTGATTGCGAAGCAGCCATCTTATGTTGTTGATTTACAGAGTGAAGTTCAAGCGTCTGTGTGGGTTGTTGCGATATTTGAATTTGAAAGTGAGTGCTGCGGGCAATCTTATTCCTCAAATTATCATAAAAGCTATTCTTACTACCCGTATGAACAAAAGCGAACTCATATCTTTGGCTTAGAAAATCCTCATCTCCATCAATTTGATATACGGGAATATTAAAGGCGCCTGCCAAAATAGCCCTCAAATTCATAAACCCTTCAGCAAATCCATCTTCAGGCCTGAATCTTAAATTACCCAATGGTGGGTTATCGATGGGCTCAAGTTTAAAAAACGGATTATTCAAATCCAGAGTGGTATAATTATCCGGCCGGATTCCGTTTTCAGGAGTTACAACAATCTCATTTAATTCTATTTCTTTAATGCCATTTACGTCTTGTAGTGCTGAATTAGGATTGCTGCCAAAACCTGAAGAATGCAGGTTACTTTGATTTTGATGAATGGATTCAGAATTTGTTGAGGCACTTCTGCCTGCCGGCTCAGCAATAGAGATTCTTTTCGGATAGGTATCCCGGATTTCCCTGTACTGCTCACCTGACGTTTCAAGAGAAGAAAACGGAACACCAAATTTCTGCATGGAAGCACTGTCGCGCAGCTCATTGTATGCACTCATAATCTCATCAAGAATGGAGATGTATGTATTATACTCTAAGCGCTCATCAAACCGTATAGACAGAATAGCTTCTTGAGGGCTTGAAGAGAGTTCAGGATTTACGCCACGATTATCCACAAATTCCATCACTCTGGTTTTTATTCCCTCTACATCCTCCGGCTCTTCATTTGCCAGCATCATACCGTGTTCATTTATGAGAATGGTTAGCAGATTGTTTGTTTCTATTTCTGCAAATGGGGTTTCACTATGTGTTGTTTCCGGCGAAAGGCCTAGCCTCACATGCGGTGATGGGGGGATTGGTGGTGGTGGCGGAGGAAAATCGACATGCTGCATGGTTTCTTCTATTTCTTCAGCCAGATCAATCAACATCTTGTAATTATTTTCAAGTTCAGAAAGTGATACTTCAGAAGTATTCATTTCCATGTAGATTGCTGACTTATGCAGATATTCCTGGGTAATCCGGGTTAATTCACTTTCAGCATCTCCTCTAATTGTAGAATAATTTATTCTTCTCGAGCCCTGTGCCCGCAATACTTTTTGAACATCAAGTATGGTTCCAAATTCAGCGTCACCGCTTACCCGCAAGCTGATGACTTGTGATAAATCTGACTCCTTTTCGTCCAGAAATTCATGAAGCTCGTCAAGTGTAAGCACGTTGCCATCCACAACAATTTCACTCTCACTGTTTATCAAGATCTTAATTGTGGGCCGGTCTAAATTTTGCTCATCAACTGACAAGCTGGATATGTTTTCATCCACAGAACTTTCAGCAACTGATGGGGTAGATTCGCACCCTAAAAACAGGGCAAGTACCAGGAATAGCGGGATTAAGGATAGGATTTTCATGACAGTTGTGGTTCTGTTTATGGATAGAGTCATCATTTGCAGCCTCTTTTTGGTCAGCCCGAAATTCAAACTGCTTGCAAGAGAATAAGATGGTTTGTGTAGAATAGTTTCGAGTAGCGTCTTTTGATACGCAGACACAGAAATTCCGGCAGTGAGTACGGCTTCATCAGCCAGAAACTCGTGATTCAGATGGATCGCTTTTTTGTAGAGATATACGAGCGGATTGAGCCATAGAAAGCATTTCAGGATCTCAACAAACAGAATATCCAGCGAATGGTGCTGTTTTGCATGAGCAAGTTCATGCAAAAGAATGCTACGGTCTATTTTGCCTTGTTCAAATTGTTTTTTATTAACAAAGATGGTGCTTAAAAACGTGTGCGGAATCACATCTTCTTTAAGCAATACTACCTCGTAACCTTCAAAAAGGGTTTTCGGATTTCTGTCTGATTTGATCTGAATCATATGAATAATTCGTAGCAGGCGCACAAAAAACGTGATAGCACCAACAGAGTAAATAGCGATGAGTAGTGGAAAAAGGATATTCCAGGAGAATGGATTGTTTTCAGAAACCGGCGCAACTATCTCACTTCCTGTTTGATACTCCTCAAAATTCAGTGTTGTGATGGTTGTGGTTTCAGCTGATTGGGATACCGTACTCTGTGTAAACAGATCGAACGGTAAAGCATAACCCGTTATTCCAACCGGTACAAATGGGATAGTAATTGAGAAAACAAGGCTGAATAAAAGATAGCCCCTGTTGATCTTATGCATCTTTTCTTTTATCAAAACGGTGTGATAAAAGAGCAGCAGAATGCCCATGCTGAGTGTGGAGGTTATAAGCCAGGTAATCATTGCTGCCTCTTTTTAAGTTCCTGCTCCACAATTTGCTGCAGTTCTTTCAGCTGGTCCTGAGTCAGGTCGGTTTCGGTGGTAAAGAAAGAGGCAAAATTAGCCGGGGAGTTATCGAAATACTTTTGGATGAGCCCGTTTATATGTTTTGAAAAATAGTCTTTCTTTTTCACCAACGGATAGTACCGGCGGGAGCGGCCAAGCTGCTCGTAATCTATGTAACCTTTATCGGCCATTCGTTTTAGCAGTGTGGCCACAGTTGTGCTTGCCGGCTTGGGTTCTGGGTACATCTCCAGCAGCTCGTTCATAAACGCTTTGCCGCGCTTCCAGATGTACTGCATTAACTGTTCTTCTGATTTGGATAGCTTCATAATTCTACAAGTTTAGACCAATTTCTACAAATGTAGAATATAACGAGCAAATGCACAAATATTTTTTACATAGCTATAAAAGGCTTGTCATTTTGAGGAAACAATATGGCGTTTTTCCATGAAGTTGACGAAGAATCACCCGACTGAGGAAATGCTCTGATAAACACTCTAAAAGAGCTGCTTGGAGAAAATGAGTAGCCAAGCGGCGAGCTTTATCAATCTCACTACTTGCTACTCAATACTCGAAAAGTCAATCCCTCTCCGCCGGCACAAGCAGCACGGGCACTTTACTGAATCGTGTAACCTGGCTGCTTACGCCGCCAAGGAAAAATTCATGCACAAACCCTTTACCCTGGCTTCCCATCACAACGAGGGTGGCACCGTTCTCCTGGATAGCAGAGATAATCTCTTTGCCCGGAGTTCCGAAGGTGATGATAATTTCTGAACTGTTCCGGGTTTTGTCAGACAGGGTGTTTCTCA
>SLLL01000101.1 GCA_007134085.1 Balneolaceae bacterium | reverse complement strand
GTTGATTATATGAAAAAATCTGTCACGCTGATCAAAAACATTTTCAAACTTTTCATTTTAATTTTTTATGATGACAAAAAACAAAAGTAGATGGCTTGTAACAGGTGGAGCCGGGTTTTTCGGTATTCACATGTGTCAATATCTTGCAAAAAACGGATTTGAAGTCGTTTCTTTCGACAGGGAAGAATTTCCTGACAGTGAGAAAATTCCAGGAATAGAAATAGTTACAGGCGACATCCACGATCATAATAAACTTGAAGAAGCCTTACAGGATGTTGATTTTGTAATACATGCCGCAGCCGAATTGGCCCTTGCAGAGCCAGAAAAAATTACTAAAACCAATGGAGAAGCTGTTTTTGATTTGCTTGAAATATGCAAAAAATGCAGAGTGAAAAAATTGGTCTTTACGAGCTCCTGTGCCGTTTATGGTACACCGGATACTCATCCTATCTATGAAGATGCATCCATTAATCCCATGGGTGTATATGGCAAAGCCAAACGTATTGCAGAAGATATACTGTTAAATTACCAAGATGTTGAGACGGTAATTATTCGGCCAAAAAGTTTTATTGGAACCGGTAGGCTTGGAATATTCCAGCTTTTCTTCGAATGGGTTGAAGAAGGCCGTAAAATTCCAATTTTTGGTAATGGAGAAAACAGATTCCAACTTCTCGAAGTTACCGACCTGGCTCATGCCTGTTATTTAGCTGCTATAAAAGGAAAAGACAAAGAAGTTTATAATGTTGGTGCAACTGAGTTTGGAACAGTAAACCATGATATTACGGCTTTTCTTTCTCATGCAGATACCGGGAGCAAACTTCTCCACTTTCCTTCCAGGCCTTTGAAGTTTATTTTATCTATTCTTGAAAAACTCAGGATATCACCTATTTATAAATGGGTTTATGACACAGCGGATAAAGACAGCTTTGTTTCATCTGACAAAGCTATTGAACATCTCGGCTGGCAACCCAAATATTCGAACATAGAAGCACTGAAAGCTACTTATGACTGGTATTTAGGTGAAGGCAAAATTATGGCACAGAAATTTGGGACCGGGCACAGGGTAGCCTGGAAACAAGGAGTCATTCGTTTTGCGAAATACTTTTTCTGATATCTGATAAAGATAAGCCAATTACCTGATACAGCACCTATCCTAATTATTACAAACATGACTGGATACTTATCTTTATTTCTCTTTTTGCTTTCAACAGTTCTTTTTGCACTCTACTGTCGCCCTCTAAACAGAGTTGAATTCTTGATTAACTCTTTTTGCTTGATGGCAGCACAAATTGTTATATCAGCGAATATTCTATCTTATTTTGAAGAACTGAATAGTATAATAGCCTGGTTACTAGCTGCTTCCTTGTTTTTTATCATTTCAGTTATACTTTACTTATTTCATGTAAGTAAAACCGGTTACTTGAATGGTTTTTATATTTTCACCAAAAGCTTCTCTTTTAACCTGAAATGGTTTAAAAGATTATCACTATTCCAAAAATCAGTTTTTGTCCCATTAATCGGTTCTGTAATTATTCTTGGATTGATGAATCTGTTCCTGGTGTTTAACCTTGCTCCAGGAAATCATGATAGTATGACGAGCCATTTGGCCAGAATTGCTTACTATTTACAACAGGGAAGTTATGAATTTTTTGAAGCTAATTACTGGGGCCAGGTAGTTCATCCCAGAAATTCTACCTCGCTTTTTCTCTATTCCTATTTAATGTCTGGTAATGAAAATTTAACTCAAATTGTTCAATATCTCTCTTACTGGATTATAATCATTAGCATCTTTGGAATTTCCAGAAAAGCCGGAATGTCCAAGAATCAGTCATTATTTTCTGCATTGATTAGCGGTTTATTAATCTCCATTTTGATGCAGGCAACAACTACTCAAAATGATCTGCTTCTAACCGCTTTAATTGGTTCCATAGTCTACTATTTTTTTGGTTTCAAACATGATGGCAAGAAGCAACATCTAATATTAGCGTCTATAGCTATTTCCATCTCTCTTGGTGTTAAGGCATCCATTGTATTAGCCATGGTACCAGTTGCTTTTATAGCAGTTTGGTGTTTTAACAGAAACGGGGATCCTCTGAAAACACAAATTAACCATTATCTTTTCACAGGAATTGCATTTATAGTATCAGTAGTATTGTTTACGTTGTCTTCTGGATACTTTTTCAATATCCAGAAATTTGGACATCCTCTTGGCCCGGAAATGATAAGGGTTTCTCACACATTTGAAAGTGAATCAGCCGGATTTATAGTACAAAACGGAATCAGGAATACAGCAAGATATGCCGTTGAATTTGTGTCTTTAGATGGATTGCCAACCATATCGCCTATTAGAAAAGCCCAAAAACGAATCCGAGGATATTCACAGAACTACTATCAAGAATTTTTTCATTCTGCTGATTCTGATAACAATATTGTTGAAAGTGATATTCAATCTACAATTGAATACACAGGTAACCGATCTTTGATCAATTATTTGATGGATTCTCAGGCAGCTCGTGCCCAATTTAATTACTTCAAAATGCCTGTCTCTAACGAAGATTTTTCCTATTGGGGAATATTTGGATTTACATTGATATGGCCACTACTTTTTTACTCATTATTTTCAAAAAAGTCATCTGTTAGCTTAAAAATTTTAGCTATAGCTGCCATAATATTTTTCTTATTACAGGGTTTTTCTGGGCCTTATGATCCATGGAGGGGAAGGTATTTCAATATTGCAGTAATATTTGCGACACCTGCGTTAGGCTTAATACTATACACAAAAAGTAGGTTTCTAAAATTATACTTATTGCTTGTGATTTACATTGGGTGTATATCTGCTTTTTCAGGTAATATTTTAAAATCAGGACAAATTTCAGATGTTGAATCAAATGGAAATCATTACACATTTGATTTCTTTTTTACTAAAGACAGAATAGCACAATTAACACGTCTTGGACAATTTTATGAGCCTGTTAAAGCTTTCAACGATATTGTTCCGGAATCTGCAAGTGTAGCTGTATATTTACCGGGTGATTCTCATGAATACCCACTTTTTGGTAAAAACTTTACCAGAACGCTATATCCAATCAATTCATTTATTAGTGGAGTGCAACCTATACCTGAAAATGCAGAGTATTTACTTTACCATGATTCTTATCCCTTTGCAGACATTGAAAATGATATTCATATAGGGCAATTAATTTATAGCGGTACAGATTGGTATATAAGGATACTTCAACCTTAGTGTTCTTAATAGTCTTATTAAAATAGCCCTCAGAATTAATTTGAAGATATATCATTCACAAAAAAATTATTTCGCAGTCAATTTAGATAATAGGCTAGAATGCAGAAAATACTTTCTTGCACCAAAATTCCATACAAATACTAAACCAGTAGCAAATATTTTTGAAATCATAAAATAAAAGCCAAAAAACTCGGTTGCCCCCCAAATAATCACAGTGTTAAAAGTCAATCCAACTCCACTTATCACTAAATAGAAGAGAAATTCCTGATACTTGTTACTAACTACCCTGAATGTAAAAATCCAGGAAATACAAAGGTAATAATTCAAAATTGTTGCAGAAGTGAAGGATATTATAGATGAAATAATATAATTCACACCTAAATAATGAGTTACAATGAATAGAAGTGCAAAATCAAGAACAGTACAAATCCCACCAACAATTGAATATTTTCCCGCTTGATTGATAGTTTCATACTTATATAAAAACTGAAAGTGTTTAAAACTCTTGATCATATTTGTTTTGAAAAAGTTTTTAATAATACTACGAATTTGTTTTTAATTAATTTGGACAAAAAGCACCAACGTTTTATAAGTTTAAATTGTGAGGTGCTTTTTGGAGTCTAAAAAGTCCCAATATAAAGACTTTCAAATTGGTATGGTTCTTGATAGTTAGTGTAGTGAATTAGATTATTAACAAAATCATTTGAGAATTTTAAATAATTATTTTGAGAAGAATTGATAAATTTTTCACTCATAAGCTAAATACTATCAATTGTTTATTATTTGTTATTGTCAATAATACAAATTATTTATACCAGATAGATATCAAACTGAAATATCATAAAATGAGACAATTATTTGTTATTTTTACAACACCAATTTAACAAAGATGTATGAAGTATCAGCTGAGAATTTTTTTATTTATATCATATATATTTTTCTCGCTTCCGAAATCAGATATTGCTGCTCAAGCCATTCCCGTTGGTTCTATTCAAGACCAGCAAATGAAAATTCAGCTATTGTTATCTGATACGTTGGCTGTATCACCTGTATTTAGGCCATTTTCTCAAATACAATATTATGAGTTAATGACATATCGTGATAATTCTAATGGCTGGTGGAATAGAATAATTAACCAAAAAAAATTATTTGAAACAGACGGTGTTACAGTTGGCATTCAGCCGTTCGTGTTGCAAAATACGTATAATTCACGGTTTCCTTACAGTGAAAATAATGGTGCAGCGTGGTATGGAAGAGGCAGTACTACCGAATTTCAAACGGGCCTATTCTTAGAATCTAAATATGTTACTTTTACAGTTCACCCACATATTATTTATCAACAAAACAAAGACTTCCTTGAGCCAAAATATACTTTTGATGTAACAACTCCCTTTATCAATGAAATTGGCGGTAATATTGACGCCCCCATTAGATTTGGGCCTAATTCTTACTCTACATTTGATTGGGGCAATTCCTCATTACGGTTTCGCTACCAAAAATTTGAAACCGGCATAAGCAATGAACCATTGTGGTGGGGAGGTGCAAACCGTTATCCACTGATGATGAGTACAAATGCTCCGGGAGTACCCCATTTTTTTATTGGAACCAGAGAAGGGGTTACTATTCCCTATTTTGGAAATATTAATTTTAGATGGTTGATGGGCTATCCTCGGGAATCGGGTTATTTTGGTGGAGTAGGTAGTGGTATTCCCAGATTTATGAATACCGCGAACATTTCATATATACCTAAAATATTTCGAAACTTAACGTTAGGTGTAACAAGAACATATCACATATATGAAGATGATGGCTTTAAGCTTAGCAATGTATTTTTATTATTCGACCCAGTAAGAAGATCTTCACTTGTTGAGCGACAAGGAGAAGACGATATAAGACAGGCTAGAAATCAGATGGCATCTGCCTATTTTCATTTGAAAATTCCAGCTGCTAATGCAGAAATATATGCTGAATTCTTTAGAGAGGATCATAGCTTTGACTTTCGTGATTTATTAATTCAACCACATCACAATAGCGCTTATTCAATAGGTTTTCAAAAAATATCATATACACCATGGGTAGATTTTATTAAAACAAATGTTGAAATTACAAATCTTACAACATCACAATTAAATCAAGTGAGGCCACAAGCCTTTTTCTACTCTCATGACCCTGTTATTCAAGGGCATACTAACCGTGGACAAATTTTGGGTGCTGCAATCGGGCCTGGATCGAATAGCCAATTTTTTGGCTTAGATGCCTTTAAAAATAATTACAAATTCGGTTTCTTTGCGCAGCGCATAGCTGACAATGATAATTTACATTTACGCGAAGGCTCCGCATCCAACGCACTTTCCGCAAATTTCGGAGATTACTTCCGCCACAGGGTAAATCTGAATTTTGGGCTCAATTTTCTATACGGACCCGGCCCTTTTTATATCAATAGCCGCTTAGTATGGACAAAAGCATATAATTACGGACGTTTTGATTACGGCAGGCTTGATGGTTTTAATGCCACTAATTATGATCGTAATGATCGTACCAATGTTCAATTTCAAATAGGCCTTACGTATATCCTATGAAATTGATCAATCTGCCATATCTATTTGAGAATTACTTCATCTTAATGAAGAGGGTAATAATTCTTTGCGCTGTCACTGTTTTTGCTTTGTTTTTAAGCAGTTCTGTATTTGCACAAACCATCCCGGTTGATGACATTAAAGAGGAGCAACTTCGCATACAACAGCTATTTCAGGGTTCAGTTCATTCATCTTTCACATTGCGGCCGATTTGGAACTACACGCACGATGCATACCTTGAAGGTGCAGAAAGAGATTTTGGCTTCTGGACTCGGAAATTTGATACCAATTCAATTGACCTCGGATATTCCTTCAAAGCTGGCGTGTACAGGCCAAGTTTGGGTTTTACTACGAATAGTAATGTGCCGTATGGCGAAAATAATGGAGCCGCCTGGTACGGGCGTGGATTTAATGCTGAATTTCAAGGTGGTTTTTGGATTACGTCAGATTATCTGACGATAACCTTCAAGCCACATTTCATTCAGCAGCAGAACAATGAGTTTGAAGTGCCCCGATTTATCCCATCGGATGATGATGGTAACCGGTTGTTTGTGGCTGAGGCTGTGGGAGATATCATCGACAGGCCGTTCCGCTTTGGTGAAGAGCCATTCAGTACCTTTAACCTGGGCCACTCCTCAATCAGGCTGCATTATAAGAGCTTCGAAGCCGGATTAAGCAATGAGCCCCTTTGGTGGGGCGGAAATGTTAAATATCCGCTGCTCATCAGTAATAACGCTCCGGGTATGAATCACTTTTTTATTGGAACCCGATCTCCATTGCGAGTCCCGTATGTTGGCAAATTTGAGTTTAAATGGCTGGGGGCATTCCCGGAAGATTCAGAATACTTTGTTGGTGATGAGGAAGCTGACCAAAACAGGTTTATGAACGCAATTAACATATCATATTCACCAGCTTTTGCGCCCAATTTTCATGTAGGATTTGCCCGGGCAATTCACACCTATCTGGAAAACAACAGAGTTAGCGGTGAGGATATTGGCATGGTACTCGATCCGTTTTTATACAAAAACTTTCTTGATACTCGCGGAGCCATTCAGAACCTGAAGCCGAGAAATCACATGAACTCCATCTATGCAAGATGGCTATGGCCCGAAAGCCGATTCGAGATTTATGGAGAGTTTTTCAGAGATGATTTCGCTTACGACTCCAGAGACCTGCTGATGCAACCCCGCCACAACAGCGGTTACGCTTTTGGATTCCAACAAATTGTTTTTGCACCTCTTGCAAGATTCTACAAGGTAAATCTCGAATTTACAAACATGACACCTTCTTACATTCAGGAGGTGCGTCCACAAAACTACTATTACACGCACCCCGATATTCGGCAAGGGCATACAAACCGTGGCCAGGTAATAGGCGCGGCAATAGGCCCGGGTTCTAACAGTCAATTCCTCAGCATTGATGGATATTTTGATCAGGGCAGGGTTGGTCTTTTTATCCGAAGGCTTGCAGATAACAACCACTTCCACTTCATGTATGATAGGTCCCTAAACCGACCCGAAGAATTTCGACAGGGTTTTGGAGATTACTGGAGAAACAGGACAGACTTAACTATAGGCACCCGTGGCCTGTACTCTTTTGGTGATTTTATCCTTTCTGGTGAGTTTTCCTGGACTAAATTATATAACTATGGCCGTTTTGATTACGGACGTTTTCAGGGATTAACCATTGCCAACTTTGAACCATATGATGTTCATAATGTGCAACTGAGCATCTCATTCAGCTACATGTTCTAACTTCCTAAGCCACTGTTGCTTCAAGTGCCTTTAGTGTTCCAGTTTTCGAATTGAGCTCTGCCTGTAAGCCAACAGGAATTGTTAAATTATCCGGGTCGTGACTTATATCCATGCCCATCAATGCAGGAATTCCAAGCGGCTTTATGTGGTGATTTAACACTTCTTCAATCGTAAAGTTTGCCCCTCGTGGTTCAGCGCAGTTTGTACATCGCCCGAAAATAAAGCCACTCAAATTATCAAGCATATGCGCCCGCTTGAGATGGGTGAGCATTCTGTCAATTTTGTAGGGAGGTTCAGAAATATCCTCAACAAACAGAATTGCATCGGTTAAATCGGGTTGGTAATCCGTTCCTAATGCTGTGGTTAGAATGGTTAGGTTCCCTCCCATTAACCTCCCCTTTGCAACCCCTGGGTTGATCACTGTAAATCCCTTCGGTGAATGGTAAACTACATCCTCACCATCCATCAACGCTTTTTTAAAGCTGTTTTTTGTAATGTCTGTCCATTCAGAGGCGCCATTTGGCCCGTGGTAGGTGATTAATCCGCAGTGCCTGTTAAATGCCATGTGAAGAGTGGTGTTATCGCTAAAGCCACAATAAATTTTTGGGTTAGCTTTAATCACATTGTAATCCAGATGCGGTAAAATTCTTGCACAACCCCATCCACCGCGAACAGCCACAATCGCATCAACTGTGTCATCATCAAAAAAACGCATTAAATCCAACGCCCGCTGATAGTCTGTTCCGGCAAAATATCCGTGCCTTTCACGAACAAACTCCCCAAAAACTACTTCAAGCCCCATAGACTCCATAACTTCCCGCATTCGCCTGAAATCTCTATGATCGTGCAGCAGTCCGGCAGGTGCTGTAAATGCAACCTTATCCCCTCTTTTTAATCTTTTGGGCTTTATTAATGTATGCTTTTCAGTAATTCTATTGGTTAGCCCAACCGGCAAAGTAACCGCACCCATACTGCTTAGCCTGAGAAATTGTGACCGGTTCATCATAGAAATTTCACGAATAGAGGTTTTGTGTTCGGATATATTCAGCAACAGATTCCGGCAATGCATGTTTTCCAGCTGTGCCGCTTCTTACTGTTGAGGATGATATATCTAATTCACTATTACTCACAAAAATAGTTTTTTTAAGTATCTGTTCAGTAACCAAGCCGGCATTACTGCCCGGACGTGCCGCCACAAGCAACGTTACCTCAGCCAGAAGTTCCTTGTAGCGGTGCCAGGTGTGGAAACCCTCAAGGCTGTCTTCTCCCATGCAGAGAAAAAACTGGCAGGTTGGGTTACTTGCCTTTAGGCTTTGGATTGTTTGCAAAGAGTATGAAGGTACCGGCAATGATTTCTCTAAATCACTTATAGTAACCTGATCAAAACCGGCAAAGGCAAGTTCAAGCATTCGAAATCTATGGTGATAGGGAGCTTGCGTTGTATGATCTTTATGCGGAGGAGATGGGGCAAGTGTAATCAACATTTCATCAATCACACCACTTTTCAGAAAGCTTTTAACGATATGAATATGGCCATTATGAACAGGGTTGAACGACCCTCCAAAAACACCAATTCGTTTTTTCAACGCCAAATATTAGTTTGATTGAGCCACTGCATTGTTCCGTACATTTTCCAGGCCACGGTTTATCCTGTCGTACAGTTCTTCGGCACGGCTGCGGTTTTCGCCTTGAGGAAACAACTGGAGATATCTGCTGTAACTTTCAAGAGCTTTTTCATACCGCTCTTCTTGCCTTCTCTCAACACTATTTTCTGCAAACAAGAAATAGGCTTCTATTTGCCGAAGAAGTGCTCTTTCAGCCCATGATGATTCCGGAAACTGGTCAATTACAAGCCCATAATAAATTGCTGCTGAATTGTATTGACGGGTTCTCATGTAAAATTCAGCGGCATTAAAATCCCTGCGTGCTAATTTGTCCCTCAATTCAGTAATCAGGGTAGCTGCCTCTTCACGGTGTTCTGAGTTGGGGTATCGCGAATTGAATAATCGAAAGCGTTCAATTGCTCTGTTTGTGTACGTTTGATCTAATCTAAAACGGGGGCTAAGATGGTAAAACGATTTCGCTTCCCGAAATTCTACGATTTCCCGGCGGGGTGAATTTGGATGAAACTGCACATATCTGCTATACTCTGATGAAGCGAGCAGATATCTTCTGTCATTAAAATAGGTTTCAGCGAGATAGAATTGTGCATCCTGGCCAATCTCTGTACCCCTCCCGATCGATATAACTGTTTCAAAAGCCCTTGCAGCATCGCCATAATTACCAAGTTCAAATTGGTTCATAGCTTTTTCGAAAGCAACTTCGAGCGTATCACCCGGCCGGATAAGATCCTGGCTTCGGCAGGATAACAGGGCAAATGAGGCTGCAAGAAGTAATAGTAAAGTGGTTCGCATCAAACTAAAATTCACGATTTTTTAAGAAATTGATTAGCTGTAAAAGATCTCCTTTATATTTGGATTCTTCAAATATTTCAAGGGCTTTTTCAGCTTTCAAATAGTAAGTATTCATCAAAGATTCTGCATCAGCCATAATTCCATATTGTTCATATAAGTTTATGACTCTCAATACGTCATCCTGCTCCATTGCCTTGTTTGCAAGACAGTTGATTAACCATTTTTCCTCCCCTTTATTGCAACGCTCAAGGAGTTTTAACATGAGGTAGGTTTTTTTCCCTTCATATATATCGCCACCCTTCTTTTTTCCAAATTTTTCTGGGTCAGCAATTACATCAAGAATATCATCCTGTATCTGAAATGCCCTGCCAAGGGAATAGCCAATTTCACTGAGCGCATCAAGTTTTCTTTGATCTGCTTTTGCACAAATGCCTCCCATCACAAGAGAAACGGAAATCAGTGCGCCCGTTTTGCCTGATATCATTTCGATATATTCATCGGGGGTTACATCGAGGCGATCTTCAAATTCCATATCCAGAGCCTGCCCTTCACACACTTTATTGATGCCTTCAAGAAAAACGTGGCTCAGTTTCTTGTGGTCAATATCATCTGCCACATGATGAAGCTGAAGCATTGCCTGTATCAGCATGCCATCACCGGATAGTATTGCTGTAGATTCATCCCACTTCATATGAACCGTTGCGCTCCCTCTCCTGCTGTCTGCCTGATCCATAATATCATCGTGAATCAAACTAAAGTTGTGCACCAACTCAACAGCAAGCGCTGCCGGGATACTTTTTTCGATAGATTCTCCGCACATTCCCGTTGCCATTAAGGTTAGCATGGGCCTTACTCGTTTCGCCTTGCTAGCAAGAATGTAACGCTGCGGCTCATAAAGGGTTTTTGGTGTTTGCGGGAGGTTCAGCTGATGAATTTCACTCTCTATGAGTGAGGCGTAGGTTTTTAAAAAGTCCAATAGTACGTCTGTTTATGTTGACTGAAAAGATACTAAAATAGTAAGCCATTTGTCTATTCAATACTCAATGCCGTGCTGTTCAACAGTTTAAATTGAATCAAAATTAGTACCTTCCTTGTAACAAAGATTGTAACAATGAGCTGTTTTACGAAGTTTTTCTGATGCGAATACTTATCGCCACAAATAGTTACCCAACCAAAAAAAATCCAACACATCAGATTTTTGTAAAGAATATCTATGAAGGATTGAAGGTGAAGTATGATGAAGTTGGCCTTGTTTATAATCTCTACTATCGCTGGTTCAAATCAGGCCTTGGCACCGGTAATGTTTTTTCGAGTTTTTTAAAACTTGTTGTATTAATCTGGTCTTTTTTGCCCTTTTTTTTATATAAAGCAAGAAGTTACGATGTAATCTATTCCCATGGTGAATTACTGCCCGGTATCTTGATTCCTGCACTGCAAAAAATGTATGGAATAAAGCATGTTTGTTATGTTCATGGAAGTGCTAATGACTTTGCAAAAAACAAAGGAATCTATTACCGGCTCACAAAATATGTTCTTGAAAAGAGTGATTTTATTGTAGCCAACAGCAGCTTTATTCAAAGAATGATTGAGATAGAATATGGTTTTAAGTCAACAATAATTACCCCCGGCTACAACACTGAACTATTTTATGTAAAGGATGTTGAAAGAACTATTGATATTTGCTTTGCAGGCTCAGCTGTATGGAAAAAAGGGGCTGACCTGATTCTGAAAGCACAAACTTCTAGCAAGACATTCTACATTCAGAATGGTATAAAGGTCAATCTTTATACTGACGGGGCATTAAAAAGCAATCTCATAAAAACTGTTCGCACTCAGAATCTGTCAAATATCACGGTTATACATGAAAGGCTTACTGACGTTGAACTCGCAGAACTTTTCAGTAAATCAAAAATAGTGCTCTTCCCATCACGCGATGAGCCCCTAGGGCTCATTGGCATTGAAGCTATCGCTTCAGGTTGTATTGTGATTGCAGCTAATACCGGTGGCATCAAAGAATACATTAAAGATGGCGAAAACGGATTTTTGTTTGAGCCGGGCAACCAAGCTGATCTTCAGCAAAAAATTGAGCATGTTTTTAACAACTACTCCTCTATAAAAGAAAAATTCAAAAACAGCCATAAATCTGTTGAAGCTTTTTCTCTCGAGAATGGAATAAATCAAACTGTAGATTTCTTCAACACTATTTCTACTGATCGCTGATCTTGAACGCCGCTAACAGTTTAGGCGAAATCAAAAAAATGATTACCAAAAAGGTAACGAATGGAGTGAGATATATAATCCCTAAATTCGATACATGGAAAAATACAGGGTGAATACAGAACCCGGGCATCATCGAGATTATGCTTAACACCCAAAAACCCAG
>SLLL01000155.1 GCA_007134085.1 Balneolaceae bacterium | reverse complement strand
TCCGCCAGATGATCTGGAAGGCTGTGAGTGTCTTTCCTGTACCGGTAGCCATTACCAAAAGGATACGGTCCAAACCTTTAGCTATGGCTTCTACAGTCCGGTTAACAGCAATCTCCTGGTAATATCGCAGCGAGCGGCCTTCTTTGTCGAAATGATAGGGCTGCTTTACAAGCTTCTCCTGCTCTTGATCGAATCCTTTTGCAACTGAGTAACGCTGCCATAATTCCATTGGAGAAGGAAACTGGTCGAGGCTTAGCTCACGTACAACTTCACCTTCCTTTTTAGTCCTGTCGTGCTCAATAAAACCGTCACCATTAGAACTGTAGACGAACGGGATGTCGAGGATTTCACCATATTCCAACCCCTGTTGCAATCCTGCACCCAGTGAATGAGAGTTGTCCTTAGCTTCAATAACAGCGAGTGGCAGGCCACGCTTGTAGTATAGAATGTAGTCAGCCTTCTTACCCGCATCTCTCTTAGCCACAGATCCACGAACACGTATACGGCCATCGGTAAAGTATTTCTCTTCACGGATTTGTTTGTGCAGATCCCAACCGGCATTCTGCAATGCAGGCGTGATGTACTTCGAACGTATGTCCGTTTCCGTAAGTCCTGATTTTTTCATAAGCCATTAATTATGCAGAACAGTGAAGCTCCAATATACAAGAAGTTGTCAAAATCAGAAGATCGGTTTTTATTAGAAGAGATTAACTTACCCGCTGCAGCCCAATCTGGAGGCTCACAGGTTTCCTTACAGAAAATCTTGTCGCCCCAACTTTAGAAGAACCGTGGTTTTTAACCAGGGCTTTTTTTGTTTTCTCACCTTTTCATAGCCTCATGATGAGTTTTAGCGATCATATTATAGGCTTTAACTATACTCAAGCAGGTAATAGCCTGCTAGCTCTTATTAAACCATTTTTCATCGAGAGACTTCTTATCGGCACCGTTAAAGAGTACAAACAATGAAACCATAAGCATGGAGAAGTCAAGTCGCAATGCGTGGGCAAAAGTCCAGAAGCCTTCACCAATGAGTGGAAATTTTGTTGTAATAATAGCCACTGCCATGGTAATAATCAGAGGTATGGCTGCCAGGCGGGTAGCCAATCCAATTATGATTAATAATGCACAGAGTACCTCAAAAAAGCCTACAAAATAGGCAGTGAATTCTGGGAATGGAAAGCCCATATCTAAAAACCGCCCGGGGCCTCTTGAATCATAGAAAATAAACTTTTGCAATCCGGCAACGAGAAATACATAACCCAGAATCAGTCGTACAATCAGATATCCGGGTATATTATTGGTTCTAAACAATTTTTCCATAATACATTAGGTGAATATTAGTTAAGCTATTTATTTGCAACTAAATAAAGCTATTTAAAAAAATTAAGTAAAAATTTTACAGCCAGTTTTACCGGGTTTTACTATTTGTGTGTTGTACTGATTACTTGAACTCAGAATAAAAAGCCGGATACCGCTGCCTGAAGTAATCAGGTAAAGCAGTACCCGGCTGAATTATCAATTAGTTGCTAACTCTCGCAGGTTAATCCCTCATCATCTCCAAAATCGCAAGCGAAAATGCGGGGATGTCGGGTGGGGTTCTTGAGGTGATCAGGTTGCCGTCTATCATCACTTCTTCGTCTACAAATGTAGCGCCGGCATCGGTAATTTCTTCCTGAATGCCGCTAAAGCCCGTAAGCGTGCGTCCCTGGGCTAATCCCGTTGCAATTACAACTTGCGGGCCGTGACAAATTGAGGCTACCGGTTTGTTGGTTTGGATAAACTCCCTCACAAAGTTCACCACTTCTGCGTGCTCCCTCAGGTTTGCAGGTGAATGCCCGCCGGGAATCACAAGTGCATCAAAATCCTCAGGAATTACATCGCCAACAGGCCGTTCAACAATGGCAGTAACATCGCTGTTGTACGCCTTATATGTGCCCGGCTCAACGCCAATCACAGTTATCTGGGCACCTGCATTCTGCAAGAAACCGAGGGGGAACATGGTTTCTGCATCATGAAATCCTTCCGTAATTAAAAAAGCAACTCGTTTCCCTGCCAGTTCTTTGTCGGTGGTTATCTCCGGGCTTGCTGCGTGCAAAGAGGTGATCATAAATGTTATGATGAGCAGCACTATACCCGGAATTTTATTCTTTCGGTATAACATAATATCTCTCCAATTTTTTCTTGATTGATGTGTGCTTCATTTTGAATTGAAACACTATTATCAGTATACCGAGCGGGTGATAAAAAGGCAAAAAAACATGCCTCAGAAGGCTTTATCGGCTGTCTTTCCCCTTATACCATTTCCACAGATAGACAAGAGCCACAATTACCAGAACGATGTAGTAGTACCAAACACCCATTATCATCAAACCGAGTATCGCAACGGTAAGCAGGTTGCCGTCAATGATTTCAAGGTCAAGCAGCAGAAAGTGTAAACCAAGAAGAATTGCGGGCCCAAGAAAAAGTACCAGCCAGCGGTTCCTGCCCTCGGTTGTCCGGGCAAGATAGACGATGATTGCAATCCCTATGAAGGGAAAAGTAATTTCGAGAAGTACCATGAGGGATTGAAGATCCATAACAGCTTTTTATTGTTTTACACTTTTTCGGGGCTACAGTGTGCGAATATTAGTATCTTTTTTTGTGTAAAACCTAAAACAAAAAAGAGATTGTAACCTCATGCCATCATTCGACATAGTAAATGAAATCAACCATCAGGAAGTAGATAATGCCGTTAATAATACACTAAAAGAGGTTTCAACCCGGTACGACTTTCGCGGGCTGCATGCCGAAGCAGAATATGATAAAAAAGCCAAAGCCATCAAGATGTCGGCGGAGGAGAGCATGAAGCTGAGGGCTATGAAAGATATGTTCATTAAACACCTGATAAAGCGTAATCTTGAGCCGAAAGCGGTGGAGTATGGCAACGAAGAGGGTACCAGCCAGGGGCACGTAAAGATGACCGCCGTGATAAAAGAGGGAATTGACCGCGAAACTGCGAAAAAGATTGTGAAGGAGATCAAAAACCTCAAGCTGAAAGTACAGCCAGCCATTCAGGATGATCAGGTTCGGGTAACCGGCAAAAAAATTGATGAATTACAGGAAGTTATCCAGCATCTTAAAGGCAAAGATTTCGGCATCCCCCTTCAGTTTGTGAACATGAAACAATAAGATTGTTGAAAATAACTGCAATTTTTTTAAAGATTTTTTGAGCCTGCAATAGGCTTGATATTTATAGCTCTTCCCAAAGAATCTGTGCCTCTTTGAGTTTGGTTTCATCTGCAATCTTCACAGTGATTAGTAACCTCTGATAAGATCTTCCGTAAAGATTGATAAACATACCAGTTGACCAATCAAAAAAACGGATGGCACAGATGAAACGAAAACGTGTTTGGATAACCCTCTCATTGATTATTGTAATGGTAAGCGGCGCATTTATTTATCTTCAAAGCCGCTCTTCTTCCGATCAGGAAAAAACCGATCCGTTTGTTGTAGCAGAAATCGGAACGGTTGTAGAAAAGGCGCTTGCGGTTGGTAATATTGAACCGGAAAACGAGATTGAAATCAAATCGAAAATCTCCGGTGTTGTAAGCAAGATTTTTGCCCAGCCGGGCGATTATGTCCGAGCCGGTGAACCGTTAATTGAAGTACGCCCTGACCCAACGCCGCTCGAACTTGCCGAAGCCAAACGTAATCTTCAACGCACCCAGATTGAAAAGAACTCCATTGAGATAGACCTTGAGAGAATGCGTGTACTGAGAGAGAGAAATCTTGTATCGCAGCAGGAGTACGACCAACTTTATCAGCGCTACCAGGATGTGGATGTTCGCCTACAAATTAATCGTGAGAGGCTCGGCCTGCTCGAATCAGGCAGGGTTTCGATTGGCGATACCGTGATTGAATCGATCATCCGCTCGCCAATAGACGGTTATATTCTTGAAAAAATGGTTGATGTGGGCGAGCCCGTTGTTCCGCTTACATCCTATCAGGCCGGTACCGCGCTGATGAGTATCGCAGGAATGGATCGCCTGCTGTTTAAAGGCACGGTTGATGAAATAGACGTCGGCAAACTCGAAGAGGGAATGCACGCTGAAATTAAAATCGGGGCAATGCCCAATGTAAGGGTTCAGGGCGAAGTGTCCCGGATTTCGCTGAAAGCAAAAACCAGGGATAATGCCACCGTTTTTCCTGTTGAAATTATCATTACCGATGCAAATGGAGTTGTGCTGCGTGCCGGTTACTCCGCCAATGCTGATATCATAATTGAGCGCGCAGATAACGCCGTTACCATTCCGGAGCGGGTTGTGATTATGAGAGACGGAAAAACATTTGTTGAAGTGCCCGGTTCAGGGCCTTCAACCAGAGTGGAAAAAGAGGTAGAGCTTGGCCTAAGTGATGCCATAACCGTAGCTGTTCGCGATGGACTGAGCGATGGCGACCGGGTTCTTGAACGTCCTGTACGCTCCCTTACTATTCGATAAAAATTTCACAACACAGGGTTTGCCATGTCGTTCTCAAGCCTCATAACCGATCTCTACCGAAATTTAAGCAGCCAGAAACTGCGCAGTTTCCTCACCATTTTTGGGATTATGTGGGGTACAGCCACACTTATTTTACTGCTGGCCTTTGGCATTGGGTTTCGGGACCAGACCGTGCTTAATATGCGTGGCATGGGCGATCAGCTTGCCATTATGTTCAACGGGCAAACCACTAAAGCGTATGACGGTTACGGTATTGGGCGGCCCATAAGAATGCGCGAAGCAGACGCTAACCTACTTAAACAGCAAATACCTGATCTGGATGTGGTAACCCCTGAATTTGTGCGTTCATTTCAGGTATCTGTGGGTGAGCGCAGAAGAAATTCATCTATTGGTGGTGTTTACCCCGTTTATGCCGATATACGTAACATTTATGAACAGGCAGGCGGCCGCTGGCTGAATGAGGCGGATATCGAAAATCGCAGGAGAGTGATTTTCCTCGGCAACCGCCTTGCAGAAAATCTTTTTGGCGATGTGGGCCCTATCGGCAAGCAGGTGATGGTAAATCAAACACCATTCACGGTAATTGGTGTGATGCAGGATAAGATTCAAAATTCATCCTATTCGCAACGTGATTACGACCGCGCATTTATTCCCGCAACTACCATGTCTGTAATGCTGGGCTCCGACTACATCAGCAATATTTTGTACACCCCTGCCGATCCCGCACTGGCGCCGGCAATCATGGATCAGGTCTACGAAGTGATGGCCCGTAAACACCGGTTTGATGCCTCCGACCGGGATGCGCTCGTAATCTGGGATACAAATGAATTCTGGGCACTGATCAATACCCTGTTTTTGGGTATCAACGGATTCCTGGGGATAATCGGTTTTTTTACTCTGGCAGTGGGTGGTATAGGTGTGGCAAATATCATGTTTGTGGTGGTTCAGGAACGGATGAAAGAGATCGGGATTCGCCGTTCAGCGGGTGCGAAAAGGCATCACATCATGTCACAATTTTTTACGGAAACATTTATGATTGTTGGCCTGGGAGCTGCTGCGGGATACGCTACAGGCTGGCTGCTTATTCAGGTTACTCAAAATCTGCCGATTCAGGAGTTTGTAGGCTCTCCCCATTTTTCGCCGGAGGTTGGGCTAATAGCTTTTGCCGTGCTCGGGTTTGTTGGCTTTGCATCGGGCCTGTTACCGGCCTGGCGCGCTTCCCGCCTCGATATTATTGAATGCCTTCGATGAACTCATAACTGCCAGAATGATCAAACTGAAATCCATAAACCGGTAAAAGCATGTGGTTAACAATAATCAGAGAATTTTTTGTTGATTTGAGCAAGCAAAAGCTTCGTTCATCTCTCACCATAGTTGCCATTGCATGGGGAACACTCTCTGTTGTACTGCTGCTCGCATTTGGCCGTGGTTTGGGGAACTCTCTGATGGAAGGCATGCTGGGCGGGGGCGATCAAATTGTAATGATTTTTGGCGGGCAAACCAGTATGGCTCACGAGGGTCACGCCGAAGGGCGCTTAATTCGCTTTACGGAAGAAGATGTGGAAATGATCAACAGAGCTGTACCCGGTATTGCTTATTCCAGCCCGCAATATGGCCGTGGCGGCGCCCGGCTGCAATCTCAGCTCACCACCACGAATACGTATATGGAAGGGGTGAATCCGGATTTCGAAGTGATGCGGACCATGTACCCGGCAGCCGGCGGAAGATTCCTGAACCAACGCGACGTTGAGGAGATGAGGCGCGTGCTGTTTCTTGGTGATGAAATAGCCGAAAGGCTTTTTGGAACTGAAGACCCGGTTGGAAAAGAAGTACTTCTTGATGGCTCACCATTTACTATTATTGGTGTGATGAAGCCAAAAATGCAAACCTCAATGAATTTTGGGCCCGATTCCAGGCGGGCCATTATCCCTTATACCACCTTCCGAAATATATACGGGCACCGCAACATTGGTTCTATTTTGATCCGCCCTGCCGACCCCTCTCTACAGCCCCAAATACTTGATGGCATCCGCTCGCTGATGGCATCGAAATACGGTTTCAATCCGGCTGATGAACAGGCACTCCCAATGTGGGATTTTATTGAACAGGAAAAAATGAACCGAACTGTTAACACCGGCCTCGAAATATTTCTCTTCACCGTTGGTTTCTTCACACTAATGATTGCCGGAGTTGGGGTGGCAAACATTATGTTTGTGGTTGTGAAAGAACGCACCCGTGAGATTGGGCTTAAACTGGCTGTTGGTGCCCGCAAAGTTCACATCATCACCCAGTTTATGTTCGAGTCGCTCTTTATCTCTCTACTTGGCGGATTTATCGGGCTGGCAATTTCAACTGCAATTGTTCATGGAGTGCTGGCATTAAATATGACCGAAGGGCCTGGCGAGTTTTTGGGCAAACCTGAAATTTCAGTCATCGCTGTTTTTGTTACAATCACGGTATTAGTTTTGATCGGTTTGATTGCCGGTATTTTTCCCGCCATAAAAGCATCCCGGGTTGACCCTGTAGAATCGCTCCGTTACGAATAATTTTTTACAATAGAGCAGAGATAGTTCAGCGATATTTAATGTTGTTAAGAGGGTCATACAAAACAGGTAAATAAATGTGCCCAAGCCTGTGTGATCCCTCCGATTCACAATATTTTGAAAAAATGCCATTTCACCAGCATCTACTGAACCTGTATCTCTCATTCTCCCTGCTTCTATTCTTGGGTTTGGGGAATGCTGCTGCACAATCTGTAAATCTCTCAGGTACGGTTTACTCTGTTGATGGCAACACAAAAGAGCGCCTTGGTTTTGCCAATCTACAGCTTCTTGCCCTGCCGGACAGTTCGTACAGTTCGGGTGCCGCATCTGCCAACGATGGTACCTTTATGTTCAGAAATGTTGCTTCAGGATCATATCTGCTTGTTACTTCGTTTTTGGGGTATTCCACACAAATTGAAGAAATACAGGTTAATGGTGATGAAATTAATGAGCTCGAAATACATCTCTCACCGGGGGAATTTCAGCTTGATGAATTCACAATTACTGCGCGGCGGCCACGGGTAGATGTACGCGGGGATACCACAGCCTACCATGCCGATGGATACCAAACCAACCGCGATGCCAGCGTTCAGGATTTGGTAACACGAATGCCGGGATTCGTGATCGAAGATGGCCAAATTCAGGCTCAGGGCGAAAATGTTGCAAGTGTTCTGCTGGACGGAGAGGAGTTTTTCGGCGATGACGCACTGCTTGTTCTGCAAAACCTTCCAGCCGAAATTGTAGCACAAATCGAAGTTTTTGACCGCGACAGTGAGCAAGCCCGATTTACCGGATTCCGCGACGGAAATACCGACCGAACCATCAACATTGTCACCAGGAACGGGATGAACCGCGGGCAGTTTGGAAGGGCTAACTCCGGTTATGGTTCCCAAACCAGATACATGGCCGGTGGTAATTACAATTACTTTAACGGGCCGCAACGACTCTCATTCATTGGGATGACCAATAACCTGAACCAGCAAAACTTCTCCAGTGAAGACCTGATGGGTATTTCGGAAGCATCAGGGCCGGGAGGCCGCGGACGGGGAGGCAATGCTACACGAAATTTTCAGGCCGGCAGCCAAAGTGGTATCAATTCGGTTCACTCAACCGGCATTAACTATAACGACCGCTGGAACGACTCTTGGCGGATCAACGCCAGTTACTTTTTCAATTTGACGGATAACGTCCACGACCTCAATCGCGAACGCCTTTATTTCACTGGCTTTTCTGCTGACCAGCGCTATGGTGAAACGGCCCAAAATTCGGGCGATAACTATAACCACCGGTTTGATATGCGCCTTGAGCACGAATTCGATGACCGCCTCTCATTTATCTTTACCCCCCGGGTTAGTTTTCAAAGCAACAGTACCATTCAAACGATTGATGGTTTTACAGTTGATCAGAACAGAATTCTGCTGAATGAAGTGGCAAGACAAAACGTGAATGATCAGTCGGGTTATAACATCAACAGTAATCTTTTGTATCGGCACCGCTTTCAAACCAGGGGGCGTACATTCTCTGCCAATTTGCGCACCAATATCAGTGACAGAACCGGCCTTCGAAGCCAGTTCGACGAGAGTGTGTTTATGGACGAATCGGCAAACAGAATTGTAAACGACCAGCAGACCGAAATTTTTACCACCGGAAATACATTCTCCGGCAATCTCTCATTTACGGAACCGATAAGCGAGCGTGTTCAACTTATGCTAAGCTATCAGCCATCCGTCAACAATAACGAATCGGTACAGGATGTTCTGAGGTTTGATGAAACCACCAACAGCTACAGCCTTATCGACACTACACTCACCAACCGGTATGATAATCGCATAACTACCAATCGTATGCGAAGCAGCCTTCGGTTCAGGGGGGAGAATTTCAATTCCAATGTTAGTTTTTCCTGGCAGCATACCGGCCTTAGTGGTGAACAAACATTTCCGGAACAGGCGCTTATCAGCCAGAGCTGGCAAAATTTTCTGCCTGATGCATTTATTCAGTATAACTTTGGGCGCAGATCGAATGTACGGTTCGCGTATAATACATCAACCAGAACGCCATCGGTAAGGCAGCTGCAGGATGTAATTGATAATTCAAATCCGCTACGTTTTTCCACAGGCAACCCGGAACTCGAGCAACAATATGATCACCGGTTTACAGTGAGATTGCGCCATGCCAGCCCCGATGCGGGCACATCAACATCGGGATTTGTATCGGTTACCATCACAGAAAATTACATTGGGAATCGCACAATTGTTGCTCAGGAGGATATGCTCCTTCAGGGCGATATTATTCTGGGCAGAGGATCGCGGCTTGTTTCGCCTGAAAATATTGGCCGTGCCGTCAGCATGAATGCAAGCATAAATCGAAGTATTCCTTTTGATCTGCTAAGCAGCAATCTAAATCTGAACGGCGGCGTAAATATTAACCGGCGCCCTTCTTTTATTGATGATGCAAGAAATCTTACAGATACCTACAGAATTCGCTCACGCTTTTTAATCAGCAGTAATATTAGTGACCGGGTAGATTTTCGGGTGGCTTATAATGCCAACTATAATATTGTAGAAAACTCCATTCGCCCTGAACTTAATAATAACTATTACGCCGGGCGGGCTACCACTTCGTTTAACCTGATGCCATTAAAAGGGTTTGTTATTGCCAGTGATATGAATCTGCAGCATTATGAAGGGCTGGGCGAGGATTTTAACCGTACCAATATTTTCTGGAATGGCTCACTCGGCTACAAATTCCTGGAAAATGAATCCGCAGAAATCAGGATGACCATTTTCGATATCCTCGGCCAGAACGACAATATCAACCGCACCATACTTGAAGATTACATAGAAGATTACCGCTCTAACGTTCTCACCCGGTATGTAATTTTCTCGATGAGTTATAACTTCAGGTCGTTTGCCGGCAGATCATAAGAGAGAACGATCAGTTCTCAAAAAGATCTGAGCTCAGGTACCGGTCGCCACGGTCGCAGGTAATGCATACAATGATGCCTTCATCAAGTTCATCAGCCACTTTCAATGCGGCTGCAAGTGCGCCACCGCTGCTCATTCCTGCAAGTATTCCCTCCTCTTTGGCCATTCGGCGGGTAGCATTGGTGGCTTCCTGCTGGCTTACATCCACAATTCTGTCAACCCGATCGGCTTCAAAAATGGCGGGCAAAAATTCGGGCGACCATCTCCTGATTCCCGGTATGGACGACCCCTCCGTAGGCTGAGTTCCTACAATTTGCACATTAGGATTTTGACTTTTCAGAAAACGGGACACCCCCATTATGGTGCCTGTGGTGCCCATTGCGGATACAAAATGTGTGATTTTTCCGGCACTGTCCCGCCATATTTCAGGCCCGGTGGTTTTTTCGTGATACCTGTAATTATCGGGGTTGGCGAATTGATTGAGCTGGAAATAACCTTTTTCCACTGCCATCTCCTCAGCAAGTTCACGGGAATACTCGATCGTTTTTTCGGCCGGCGTAAGAATCACTTCTGCACCAAACGCCCGCATCGATTTAATTCGTTCTGCTGTAGAATTTTCCGGCATCAACAAAACTATATTAAGCCCCTTAATGGCTGTAATCATTGCTAATGCAATGCCGGTGTTGCCGCTTGTTGCCTCTACAAGCGTATCTCCGGGTTTGATATCACCGCGATTAAGCGCCCCGGAAATCATCCCCATGGCGGCGCGGTCTTTCACACTGCCACCGGGATTTTGTCCTTCAAGCTTGCAGTAGATTTTTACGGATTTGTTTGTTGGGATCCGTTTTAATTCAACAAGCGGGGTGTTTCCAATCAGCTCTTCAAGTTTCATGTCTTGATTCGTTTTGAGCAATTTGTTTTTAATTATCATTTCACTGTTATGGTATCTGTATCGCCGGCGGTGTTGCTCATTTTTGCTTTATAGTAAATTTTTGAGCCGGGTGGTACGCTTTTGGTCAGCCATACATTACCGCCAATAATGCTGCCTTTGCCAACAACGGTATCGCCGCCTAAAATGGTAGCACCTGAATAGAGTACAACATAATCTTCGATGGTAGGATGACGCTTTACTTTGGCATCCTCTTTTTTAACACTCAATCCGCCAAGCGTAACTCCCTGATAGATTTTCACATGAGAACCTATTACTGAGGTTTCACCAATCACAATTCCTGTTCCATGATCGATACAGAAATAGGTGCCGATTTTTGCCCCGGGATGGATGTCGATACCCGTCTGCCGGTGGGCATGTTCTGAAATAATTCGGGGAATAAGCTTAATTCCAAGCGATTCCAGATAGTGGGCTATCCTGTGGGCGGCAATGGCATAAAAACCTGGATAGGTTCTGATCACTTCTGCCTTACTTTTTGCTGCCGGGTCGCCCTGATACATCGCTTCAATATCGAGCAGAAGGGCCTCACGTATTCCTGGGAGCTCAAAAAAGAGTTTGTTTTCAATATCAGGCTCTGCACTTCTCAAGCACTCTTTATTTTGATTGAGAATGGTTCTGAACTTAGCCTGAAGACGTTCCAGCCTCATGGAAATCTCTTTTTCTGATGTACACCGAATTACAGCAAATTCGGGAAAAAGCAGGCCAAGAAGGTCATTAAAAAAGGTGACAACCATTTCCGGTGGCGGACACATGAACGCATTTTTGTGAGCAATCAGAAGATCTTTTGCGAATGGCCTGGGTAAATTCATGGTAAAACCTCAGTGATTATATTTTCTATTGGTAAGATAAACAGAAAAGGAGGAGCAGGCGATTCGTCCGAGGCTAAAAAGATTTATTCTTGTAAACAGTTTAGTGGTAAAACACAGTTGTTGTACCCTCCAGCTCTTCAAGCTGGCCCTCCTGCTGAAACCACCGTATCTCGTGCAGGCCACTATAGGCCCCGGAGCTTGTACGGTTTTTGATGTAGAATGCAAGGTAACCACGCTCATAAATTTCGGTGTGGCTGGTTGTACGTGATTCTCTCCATGCCGCTTCATCCTGAAATACCCTGATTAATGCTATTTGCGCTTCGCTTCCAAGTTCGCGCACCATCTGAATGATATTTTCATACGTAGCTTCCTCTTCATCAATAAGCACTTCCAGCCCCAATGCAGCCGGATTATCATTCGGCCGCCACTGCCGCAGCACTGTAAAATCTATGGTGTCAATATCCTGCGGGATAGCAGCCTCAACTATCGGTTCTGCTTCCGGTTCACCGGCGCAGTTTATCATAAAAGCAGAACTAACCAGCAACGCAGTGCCGATAAGAGTGAGAGGTTTTGAGTATTTAATCATTGAATTGCTGGTTTATTTGTATGTGCAATCTACAAAAATTGGGAGTTCAAAAAACCCCAATTGAGAGATTTTGAAATGTTGCCACGGAGG
>SLLL01000258.1 GCA_007134085.1 Balneolaceae bacterium | reverse complement strand
TTTGTAATCTTCTGTTCATTCTTTTTCCTGGACCAACAAGTGATTATACGGATCCGTATATCATGCCGGTTGGAATGATATGCAGATTTAGGAGAAATTTATCACCTGTCAGAATGGTTGACAAGTGAATGGTATGATTCATTTGGCGGTGCCACCCTCCACGATTGTGATTTCCTCGGGGGTGAGGTTGTAGAGGTGGTAGACGAGGTGGTCGATTTGGGTTTCGGGGGCTGGACGTCGGCCGATGGGTCGAATCGCTTGGTCTCCTCTCTAGCGTCTGAACCTCGTTGGCATCAGTGAGTATGAACGGTCTTTTTGCCATGCTGCATTTGCGCAGAAAGATCGATTGCACGAACGCCTGCGGCTTTTTCCTTGGCGCGAAGCGAGAGAATCAACTGTTTCACGTTGTGATGATGCTCATGCGCAATCGCATCTTTGGTAGTCCATAATTCGCGGATAATTTCATCCTTCATAATCACCTCCCATTAGCTCCATTGGCGTACAAATCTCCGGACATCTATATCCCAGAACGGCACACACACTGCGCATCAACGGTTTCATTTCCGCATTGTCTATATGTCGACAGTTCCAGGTCAGCAGATAGTCAACACCATGATAGGCGCAGACTGCAACATGCACAGCATCATCAATTGCCTTTTTCGGCAATGCGCCTTCGTCCTGCAAGCGGGTTGCCAGTTCAATAACTGGATCAGGCATGGAAAGATGCGTAATACCTGTTAATGCTGCCAAACGCCGCTCCGCTGCTTGAGGATCTCCCTTGGCCGCCTCATCAGCAACAAGCTGCGAGGTATAAAGGTCAAAACGTTGACGCTGCGCTTCCCACCACTGACTCGTCGCATTCTGCCATGCAGCCGCAAGCAAATCCCGGGCAGGTAGTGCGGTAAGATAGCTAACAATTGATGTCTCTATATAAACTGTTTTCATGACAGCTTCATCATAACATCAGTTTTGCGATACAAAAGCCAATTTCACGGCAAGCCACGCGGCTATGCCCCAGATGACCTTGTCACCCTGCCACCCTCCACGAGGGCGATTTCTTCGGGGGTGAGGTTGTAGAGGCGGTAGACGAGGTGGTCGATTTGGGTTTCGAGGGGCTGGACGTCGGCGGTGGGGTCGGATTGCTTGGCCGCGAGGATGCGGTCGACGAGCGTTTCGATCGCTTGCTTTTGCTCTCATTCCCCAACAAGAGCAAGTGCTGCATCCAGAACAGACCTTCGCAAATACATCCCGCCGCGCAGCAAATCTTCCAATACAGGGCGTGCATACGCCAAGCGACTGGACTTCTTGGCCTCAAGAACGAGCCCCAACGTACCTATCAATGGAATGTCGTGGGCAACCGCACACCGACGTCCCGCCATATCGTCCAAGAGCACTGTTCGTCCTGTCCCAGAGAGTGCAAGACCAAGGACAGCAGATTCTCCGGCACCCAGTCCCCAACTCAAAACAGAAGCGGGAATGGCAACAACATCAACAACCGTTAACCACGCTGCAGAACGGATGCACTGAACGGTTGGATCATGTGGCCCACGGGCAGATATTTCCTGAACGACGGCAGACGGAACAAGTACCCTTTCGGCACAAGTTTGCAACAGATCAAAATGTCCACCCCGGCTCAGAAAGATCAGTGGCGACGCATTGACAACGACCTCAGGCTTCATAACCGATTTCTTGTTTTAATTCTTCAAGATCGACCACAAAGGAATCCCGCCCCATCCGCGCCAAGGCCAGGAGGAAATCAGTCCTGTCTAGCCCGGCGATTTCGGCGGCAATTTCTTGCGATATGGCCCCGGATTCGTACCAATTAGCCGCAGCCGCCAAGCGCATATCTTTCAGGAAATCGCGAGGTGCACTTCGAACAGCCGCAAAAACATCTTCCGGTAATTGCATTGTCAACGTTGTCATGTCATCTCACATTTATTGATTATGTTTCACCGTGGACATGCTACCACTGCCCACCAATCAAGGCAACGTCGAATAAATTTCCGCTTAACATCCGACGTCCGGTGTCGGGAGCCCCTTTCCACTGCCACACTGTAACACTGCGACCTTACTCCCCTCCACGATCGCGATTTCTTCGGGGGTGAGGTTGTAGAGGTGGTAGACGAGGTGGTCGATTTGGGTTTCGAGGGGTTGGACGTCGGCGGTGGGATCGGATTGCTTGGCGGCGAGGATGCTGTCGACGAGCGTTTCGATCTCTTTCTTTTGCTCATCAATCAACTGCACGCATATCAGTCTTCACAGCGCAGCCGTTTCGCCGATTCGCGATTATCGAGACCCATGAGCCTTCACTCGCCTCGAATAACTCTTGACTTGTCTATTGTCGTGTAGGTACCTTGCCAGTATGAAATTAAGACTATTTGTTTGCCTCTTTATGTTTGCTATGGCGGTGGTTGCAATTCCCACCCAAGCTGAATTTACCGTTCTAGAAAACCTGCGGATAGTCGATCATCCCGACAATGATGGCGACAGCTTTGTGGTGACCGACGGGGAAAACGAATGGTTGCTGCGGTTGTATTTTGTCGATTGCCCTGAATCCTCTGCCGGTGACGCGACAATGCGAAGGCGCGTGCGTGAACAGACACGGTATTTCGGGCTTGAGAATTATACCGACACAATCGCCTACGGCAAAAAAGCATATGAAGCTGTTAGGAAATGGCTTTCCGAACCATTCACCGCCTATACCACGTTTGCCAGCGGAATGGGACGATCCAACACTCCGCGTTATTTAGCCTTTGTCGTTACCGCTGAAGGCGAAGATCTTGATGCGCTGCTGGTAAAAAATGGTCTAGCGCGCAGCTCTGGCACTAGACGGCGCGACTTTCGTGGTGTGCACCGTGATGACAGGGAGGCGAACCTGAAAGACCTCGAGGTGTCTGCAATCCACGGACGGCGGGGCATCTGGGAAGCTACAAACTCCGAAAGAATTGCCGAATTGCGGGCCGATCAGCGGGCCGAAGACCGCGAGGATATGGAAATGCAGCGCAAGCTGGGACTGGCACCGTTGGAAGAAGGCGAAACGATATGCCTGAATACCGCCAGCATTGAAGAATTGCAAAGACTGCCCGGCATCGGTCCGGCACTGGCTGACCGGATCGATCAGGCTCGCCCGTACCAAACCATCGATGACCTTGCTGTTGTCAGGGGAATTGGCCCGGTTATGATTTCACGCTTACGTGATTTTTTGATAATTGATAGCGAGCAAAAGCAACCAGAA
>SLLL01000043.1 GCA_007134085.1 Balneolaceae bacterium | reverse complement strand
GTTCAATTCCATAAAGCATTCCACAAGCTGTTGCAGCTCCTTTGCCACCACTAAAGCCAGCATAGATGGGAAACATGTGCCCGATTACAGCAGCCACGCCACAAAAAATGAGAATCATGGAATCAACTTCCCAGTTACCGTAAAGCTGTACAGGGCCGTTGCCTATACTCCAAGCAAGCTGGCTAATTACTGTTGTGGTGAGCAACCCTTTTCCAAAATCAAACAGAAGAACAATAGTACCGGCTTTCCACCCTAATATTCTGAATGTATTTGTGGCTCCGGCATTTCCGCTTCCATGTTCACGTATATCAATCTTAAAGAATAGCTTGCCCATCCACAGGGAGCTTGGAATAGCGCCTATGAGATAACTGATAAGAACAACAACAAAAATAGCCAGCATTAGAAGCGTTTCCGTTTGTAATTTCTATGCCGCTAAAATAGTAAAACCTGAAGGCAGAACCGAACTGCAGAAATAATTTTTATCAGACGTGGCGCTCTGCGTGGTATGATGAACGTACAAGCGGGCCACTCTCCACATGCTCAAGCCCAAGTGCTTCTCCAATCTCTTTATACTCAGCAAAAAGATCAGGATGAACCCATTCCACAACAGGGTGATGCATTTTAGTTGGTTGCATGTACTGCCCTATGGTTAGAACATCAACTTTATGGTCAACACAATCCTGCATCAATTCAATAACTTCTTCGCGAGTTTCACCAAGGCCCACCATAATGCCGGTTTTAGTTCTTAGGCCCTGATCCTTACATCTAAGCAATAGTTCAAGAGAGCGCTCGTATTTTGCCTGCGGACGCACATTTCTGTAAAGCCTTGGTACCGTTTCGAGGTTATGGCTGAGAACATCCGGCGGCGTGTCGATAACAATTTGCAGGGCATCCCACACTCCTCTGAAATCAGGTATGAGCGATTCGATTGTTACTCCATCTATCGCTTCTCTTATCTGCTTATGGCACTCTGCAAAAATAGGTGCCCCGCCATCTTTCCTCTCGTCGCGGTTTACAGAAGTAAGAACCACATGCTTCAGTTTCATTTTTGATGCGGCATCTGCTACTCTCCTGGGCTCATCCCAGTCCAAGCCTTGTACAGGCCGGCCGGTTTTTATTGCACAGAATGAGCATGAACGGGTGCATACATCACCTAAAATCATAAATGTTGCCGTACCTGCACCCCAGCACTCTCCCATATTCGGGCAACGGGCTTCAGAGCAAACCGTATTCAGGTTATTCTTGCGAAGTGTTTCTGATACTTCCTTAAATTTTTCTCCAGATGGCAGTTTTACACGCAGCCAATCCGGCCTGCGGTCTGCGGGGCTCTGTTTTTCAATTACGTCGAGTTCTTTAATCATGTATACGCCTAATGTGGAGTGCTATAAATTTTGGATGCTAAATGTACGAAATTTGCTACTTCTGTTCTGCTGAATCAATCTTCACTGTTTCTGCGTCAAATACATCAGCAAAATGCTGCACTAACTTATTCTTTACGTTTGAAGGATCTATGAATTGCCCTTTTATTTTTGATAAGCTTGTAACCGATTTGTTCTGTATTCCGCAGGGTACAATATGGTTGAAGTACGTAAGATCTGTGTTAACATTGAGGGCAAAGCCATGCATGGTTACCCATCGTGAGCAGCGAATACCCATGGCACAAATTTTTTCTTCGCCAACCCACACGCCGGTTAACCCCTCTTTTCTGCCTGCTGCAATATCAAAATCACTGCATGTTTTTATGATTACCTCTTCGAGATAGCGCAGGTATTTATGTATGTCAGTGAAATAGTTGTCGAGGTCTAATATTGGATAACCAACTATCTGGCCGGGGCCGTGATAAGTTATATCGCCACCGCGATCTATCTCAATATATTCTGCATCGATATCTGTAAGTTCAGCGATGCCTTTAAGCAGATTATCAGAATCGCCACTTTTACCTAACGTGTAAACGTGTGGGTGTTCAACAAAAAAGAGCATATCATTATAGAGATGCTCTGTTTGTTTTCCGTCCCGGATACTTAATTTCTGCCTGATGAGCTTCTGCTGAGCGCTTTTCTGGCGATCCCACATTTTTTTATAGGGTACCAGGCCGGCATCAACAATTTCGATGATTCGTTTCATGAAGACAAGATAACCAAATTACGGGAAAGTGGGCCCATTCCTGAGCCCACCTCACGTGTCCTGTCTCCTTCAACTACTAAAGTTCATCATTCGTTTTCTTTCCTGATCAATTCTTAATTCCTGATCATAAATATAACCGGCAAACTATATTGTACTCTTACCGGCCGGCCTCTCTGCATACCGGGCACAAATTTTGCCATGCTTACTACTCTTAGTGCTTCTTCATCTGCTCCGCCGCCAATTCCGCGTATAACTCTTGGGTTTTCTACTTCACCTCTCTCATTTACGATAAACTGCACATAAACTCTTCCCTGAATTTGAGCACGAAGGGCTCTTTCGGGATATCGAACCTCTCTTTGAAGCGCTTCCAGCCCACCAATTAATTCAGGCATCTGTTCAACCAAAATAAAGAAATCTTCTTCGGGCTCTTCAGCTTCTTCCTGTGGTGGCGGGGGCGGCATGTCTAAAAAACCACCAAGGTCCATTTCTGCATCTATCATGATATCTACATCTTCTATGATTTCATGATTTGGAACAGCAACCGGTACCGGCTGCCTGGGCGGTGGTGGTGGTGTAAGGTCTTGTTGAGTTTGGATAATCTCTTCCATCTCAACAACTTCCTGCTCTGATACAAAAATAATTTCTGTTTCGGCAGTTCTAAAATCTACCCTTGCAAGTACAATCAATATTATCAAAGCCAGGATAAGGCCGGTTTCAAGAAGAATGGTATAGTAGTTGCGAAGGTTTGCTTCAGGTTTTCTTTTTATCTCGTAGTTGGGTTTGAGTCTATTATCTTTCATGATCTCTAACCTCTCTTTTTAGTATGGTAGTTTAAATGTTAACAGGGAGACTTTTTATTTAGATCTCTATATCTAATATAATTACGAATTATTAATTTTCCATGAGTATTTAAGTTTTTTTAGTCTTTATATCTACTTTTGATGCCGGGCAAAAAAAAAGCGGGCTATTTAAGCCCGCTTTTTGAAACCAATAAATAACCTGATTCTATTTCTTTGGCTTGCTGCCCAGGTGTATACCTTCGCCATATGCTTCTGCAGCGGCTTCCATAATAGCCTCACTCATGGTTGGGTGTGGGTGCACAGCACTGATAATCTCGTGCCCGGTAGTTTC
>SLLL01000144.1 GCA_007134085.1 Balneolaceae bacterium | reverse complement strand
GGAGTGGATCGAAATCTACAAGACACTTACCCATTGGGAGCTGAACCTTGAAGCGAGCGACGATGCACTGCAACAGGTTTTGCAGGATCAATTTCAGCAGGCAAACCAGGCGTTTGGGCGGTTTATTCAGGGTGAGTATAAGCAGTGGCTGAAGCGTAACCCGGCTGAACATCCAACGCTGAGTCCGGATCTGCTTAAGAGAAAGGTATTTCCACACCTTGAAAAAGGGGAGACAGTTGTTTTCTTTTTGATTGACTGTATGCGGTTTGATCAATGGCTTCTATTTCAGCGTATGCTCACGGATTTTTACACGATCGAAACGGATTTTTACTACTCTATACTGCCTACAGCTACACCATTTTCGAGGAATTCTATCTATTCTGGGCTGTTTCCGCTCGAAATTCAGCGAAGATATCCTGATTTGTGGGAGATGGGGCAGGATGAAAAATCCTTAAACCGCCACGAAGAAGAGCTGTTGAAGAAATATTTAAGCCGTAATCAGCTGCCTGAGCAGGTTAAATATGAAAAAATCATCCAGCCGGAAGATGGCAATCGAATTGTAGATAAGCTACACAACTACACACAGACAAGTTTCACAACAATTATCTACAATTTTGTAGATACGCTTGTGCACAGCCGATCGGATTCTGAAGTTTTGAAGCAACTTGCCCCGGATGTTTCTGCATTCAGGTCAATCACGGAAACGTGGTTTCAGCACTCATCCCTGTTTAAGATGTTCAGGGAGCTGGCAGATGAAGATGTGACGGTGGTGGTTTCAACCGATCATGGCAGTATTCGTTCTATGAGAGATACTAAGGTATTTGGCGATAGAGACGCGGCTACAAACCTTCGTTATAAATATGGCAGAAACCTGAAAGCGGAAGACAATGCAGCGATTTTTATCAATAAGCCAGCCGAGTATCAGCTGCCGGTTGATCCGCCCGCAAACAGCTACATCATTGCAAAAGAGGATTATTTCTTTGTGTACCCCAACAATTACAACAAATTTCAGAATCGCTACAGAGATACTTTTCAGCATGGGGGTGCATCCATGGAAGAGATGATTTTACCAGTAGCCACACTTAAACCACGCCGATAAAAAAATGAAGCGTGTGATTAGCAGTAGCGAATCGGAAACCATGGCTTTAGCCAAAGAGTATGCAGGTACAATTAATCGTGGTGACATTGTATGCCTGCAAGGCGATCTTGGAGCCGGAAAAACCAATTTCGTGCGCGGATTTGTGCAAGCATTGGGTTTAACAGGTAGCGAGGTGAGCTCGCCAACATTCACTGTAATTAATGAGTACGAAGGCACTATGCCAATTTACCACTTCGATTGTTACAGGCTTGAACATTACACTGAAGCTCTTGAAATTGGTGCCGAAGACTATTTCTATGGCGATGGCGTTTGCATTGTGGAGTGGCCGGAGCGTATTTTAGAAATTTTACCGAACGAAAAGAAATGGATAACATTTAAGCAAACAGGCAAAGAAGAACGGGAAATAAATTTCCATTAAGCAGTAAACAATGGCAACAAAAAACAGACGACTTTCTTACCGTTTAGACCTTTTACCTGTAATTTATCCGTACCACAGAAGGGCATCCAACACGCTTCAGCTGGGCGACCTTGTTTATTATGGCCCATCGCCTGAATATTATGGAATTGGTGAAGTGGTAAACTCAGAAGAGAATTATTGTGTGGTAGATTTTCGCGGAACCGGACTTCTCGGCATTCAGAAAGATGTATTTTCGAATAAATATCTCATTCCCATCCATAAATTGAATTTGGGGCATATCCTCAAATCAACCTGAATGCACCTGCTGATTAAGCATCTTTAGAAGAAACAGCCCGCCCCCATATCCACAGAATTATGGCAGTAAATAGGCCGGGATAAAACGGTTCAACCCCATAAAATGTGTAACCGCCATCCTCAGCAGTAAATAAGGTTCCAAGCAATAGCCACGAGAGAGATACCGCAGTACAGCCGATTATAGAATAGAGCACAAATGATGGTGGGACACGGAAGGGTTTCAGATAAATGCCCAGCACAGGCACCAGCAGCCCGGGGATAAAAACAGAACCGATAACGTACCACAAGTCGATAACGCTGGGGTAGATGATAATAAGCAGAATTCCAAGCAGTGCGGAAATAAGGATGCTGATTCTGGTGAGCATATTGGGATTTGCCCGCGGAAAATATTTGAAGAGATAATCGCGCCCTAATGTTTGGCCCGAGATAAAGAGATAGCTGTCTAACGTAGACATGATGGTAGCCAGCAGAGAAAGGAAGAAAAGCCCCTTAAAGCCTATAGGCAGAATCTGATCAGCAAGTATTGGGTACGCCAGTACCGGTTGCTCCAGCCCGGGGCCGAGTATGACGAAAGCATACAGGCCGGCAAAACAGGTTAAAAAGTCGAAACCCATCCAAAAACCAATTGAGTAGAAAATACCTTTCCGGGCAGTTTCGGGCGATTCTGCCGCCGCCGCACGCTGATGGAAACTGGGGTCAACAAACGTCCAGAGTGCAATAAAAAACCATACTAAAATATATTGCCACGAATTGCCGCCGGTTATATCGAGATGGCCCGATGGCAGGTCAGCCAGGAGTGTGCCAAAACCGCCAAACTCTTTTACAGCAAAAATCAGCAGAATGATGAAGCCGCTGAACATCAGTACTACCTGCAACATGTCGGTACGGAGCACGGCTCCAAAACCGCCTATGGTTATATACAGCACAGAGAAAAGAGCTACGAGTGTGGCGTAAAACAGAAAGGGCGCATCCCCACCGGTAAGAAACTGAAACAGCAGCCCAAGCATTAAAATGTATGGAGCCGGGCTTACAAGAATGAATATTGGCAGGGCACTGATGCGTCCGGCACGCTTGCTGTAGTAATTCGAGATAGCCTCAGGAATGGTTAGTGCTTTATTGAGGCGTATTTTCCCCGCAAGAAAAACCGCGAATAGTGCTGAAAATACGTAAAACGGGATGCCGAGAATCAGCCATTGCGAAATGCCAAATTGATAGCTCCACTCCCCAATCCCAAGAATGCCGCCATACCATGTAGAAACAAGTGTGGCAATAAATGCCGGCAAGGTAACTTTACGGCCGCTAAGCAGAAAATCCTCTTCAGACTCTGCTTTCCAGCCCTTTTTCCAGCTGAGCCAGATGAGAAAGACAAAGTAAGCTGCAACAAAAGACCAGTCGAGCAGGGAGAATTGTGAGGACACTATTCCGATGTTTTGTGATTTACAAGAAGTAGAAGTTCTCCCTTTTTAAACTCAATTTCGACACTTTTTTTCACTGTTTTGTTAGAGCTGCCATCCTGTACACCGTTACGGAGTACACCGTTGGTTAAGGGGTATTGCAAGCCTCTGGTTGTGATTCCCTCAACACTCCCAGAAAGCGGAAAAAGTGATAAGGATGTTCCGGGCTCAAAGTCTTGTGAAAAAGGCGACTCAACCAACTGAATAGTACAGTAGCTGTCCAAAAAAAGGAGTGATTCAAATTTTGGATGAAATTGCAGCAGAACGGAAAGATTCTTTAAGGTATGATCGAGCCTGCGCCCGGTTGCACCGACAACAACTGCGTGTTTGACGGATTTTTGCAGTGCCAGAGTGAGAGCTTTTTCAAGATCATTCGTTTCCTGATCAGGATCTTTTATGACTTGGGATGCTTCTTCGCCTGAAGGCGTGTAACTGTCAAGATCACCCACAATGTAGTTTGCAATAATGCCGAGCTCTTTGGCATGATGTGCACCTCCATCAGCGGCAATAATCAAATCAGCACGGGTCACATGCGCTTTGAACAGAGAGATTGGTGGAATTTCACCATCGCACAGAATAAGAGCTTTCATAGGCTTTGATGCAGTTTGGTATAGTAGCGTGAGATTATTTTTTTGCTATCCATTGGCAGAAGCAGGATTTTTGTTGCTGCTAAAGATCACACAAAAGTTAATTCAGATTCGTTGACCATCAACATGCTAATTATTTAGGTCGCCCGGACGAATCAAATAAAACATACATGTTTGAAACATTTTTATCGAAGATAAACAATCACAGAAAAATCGGTGTGATTTCTCACATACGCCCCGATGGCGATTGCATTGGCTCACAAATTGCCCTTTGCAGATGGCTGCGGGATAATGGCTATTCTGCTACCGCATTTAATGATGATGACATCCCCGAAAACCTGCACTGGATGCTTCCGTTTTACCGCATCGAAAAGCCCGATGAAACACTATTTGATGAGTGCGATCTGTTCATCCTTGTGGATGGAAATGCAACGCACCGGTTTGGAGCATTTGCTGACTGGCTTGAGAACAATCCACGCCCGGTGTGGATTATTGATCACCATCCCAACCCCGACGATGGTTTTGAAGTAGCAATTTCTGAAGTGAAGGCATCTTCAACCTGCGAGTTAATTTATCAGCTGTATGAAGAGCACGATATCAATCAGATCGACGAAGAGACAGCGAAAGCGTTGTACACCGGAATCATTACGGATACGGGATCTTTGCAGTTCGACAGCGTTACCCCCCAAACGGTGGAGATAACTGCCAACCTTCTTCGTATTGGAGGTTTCAAACCGAATGAAATTGCTGAAGCTATCTACTCCAACAAAACAATAGCTCAAATTAAGCTCCTGGGCCTCTCGCTCGAAACGATTGAACTTTTTGAGAATAATCAGATCGCAATTATGTGCGTTACACCGGAAATGCTGCAAGATACAGGTACCACATACTCCGATTGCGAGGGTTTCGTTAACTATCCTCTGAGCATAGAAAACGTAAAAGCTGCAATTTTGCTGAAAGATCATGGTGATGAGGGTGTTCGAATGAGCCTGAGATCGAGAAGTAGTGTGGATGTAAATATCTGGGCACGGAAGTTTGGCGGTGGTGGCCACAAAAAAGCTGCCGGTGCCTGGCACAAAGGCCCGCTAAAGACAGCAATAAAAGAAGTAGTAAGCATCGGTTCAAACCAACTCTGATTGAAAGTTTCGAAGGTTCATATCACTGCAATGTTTGCCATTCTTTTGGCTGTAGCTGCCTGTACTATAGAACAGCAACAGGCAGATGTGTCTGCCGAAATTGAGGAACTGCCATTTTCTGCTGCATACATCGAAAACAATGATGATTATGTAGATGGGAACAACCCGGCTGAAGGCAACTTTTCAGACACTGAAATTATCACCGCAGGCCGTGCAAATGCTATTACGATGGCCGTTGAGAGTGCAAGCGCATCGGTGGTTAGCATTATGGCAACGGAGCCGGTACAGCAGTTTCAATCTATTCAGGATGAGTTTTTCAGGTTTTTCTTTGGCGGGCAACTACCGCGCGAAAATACCAACATGGGCTCAGGGTTTATCATCAGTGAGGATGGGCTGATTGTAACTAACCAGCATGTTGTGGGTAAAGAACCGACAGAGATTATAATCCACACTATTCATGGAGATTCGTACGAGGCTGAGCTTATTGGCAGTGATGAACTTACCGATCTTGCACTACTGCGAATAAAGTCAGACAATGAAGTATTTCCCTACGTTGAGTTTACGGATTCCGACGATATACTGGTTGGTGAATGGGCAATTGCGCTCGGCAACCCGTTTGGGTTGTTTGATGACGGCCAGCCAACGGTAACTGTAGGCGTTGTGAGCGCCATTAACCGCGACTTCAGGGCAAACCCCAATAATCCCCGAATTTATATCGACATGATTCAGACCGATGCGGCCATTAACCGGGGGAATTCCGGCGGCCCGCTGCTAAACAGTAATGGCAAGGTTATTGGGGTAAATACATTCATCTACACAGGTGGTACAAGTGCGGGTTTTGTGGGCCTTAGCTTTGCAATCCCCAGCAACAGGGTAGACCGCATCATTTCACAACTGTTGAACAGGGGAGTGGTAACACTTGATTATGACCCCGGAATGGAGTTCACATCAATGACAGAGCAGCTTGTATACCGCTACAGGCTGCCCTATGTGCAAGGATTGCTGGTAACCAGCGTGAATAAGAACGGGCCGGCTTATGAGTGTGGAATAATGCCGGGCGACATTATAGTGAAAATTGGCTCCGAACGTGTGGTAAGCGAAATGCACGCCCATGCACTGCTAAGAGATTACGAAGAGGGCGACGAGATGCATATAGAACTAATACGGGAGAATGATCTTTACGAAACCAAAATGAAACTTCGCCAGAAGATTTCGGCATATTAAAAAGCCGCACAGGTTAAATCTGCGCGGCTTTTGTAACTCTTGATTCCCTAATAATCTCTTGAAGTTTCGCGGTAATAGCTTCCGCCTTAATAAATAGTCTATAAGTATGAGCCAAAAAAAGTGAAAACCTTACACTTTTTTTTAAACTTTTTTTCAAAAGTGCGTTTCTGAATAAAGAAGGCAGATTTTCACTATCTTTGTGCCATGATTATTGAAAAAGAGAACCCCAAAAAAACAGAATACCTACTCGATGTACCCGATGGCCAGAGCACAGACATTCGGCTTGATAAATACATCACATCATTCGTTCAGAATGCTACCCGTAACAAAGTGCAAAAAGCCATTAAGGATGGCTACGTACTGGTGAATGGCAAAAAAGAGAAAGCATCTTATTTGATGCAACCCGGCGACAAAATTGAAATATCCCTTCCCAAGCCGCCACCGGAAAAGGCACGGCCCGAGCCGATGGACCTGAATATTGTGTACGAAGATGATGACCTTCTTATCGTAAATAAAGAGGCGGACCTTGTTGTGCATCCTGCTTTTGGAAACTGGTCGGGCACGCTTGTAAACGGTTTGCTTCATCACACTAAAAGCAACCTTGCCAATGCTGAAGAAGAGACCCTAAGGCCCGGAATTGTACATCGCCTGGATAAGGATACCAGCGGCCTGTTGGTTGTTGCCAAAAATGAGGTGACACATCAAAAGCTCTCCAGGCAGTTTGCCAAAAAGAAACCGGACCGCACCTACTGGGCCATCGTTTGGGGATACCCACCTGAAAGCGGCACTATCGAGAGCTATCTTGGGCGTTCACCACGCGACCGTAAAATTATGACGGTTCTGAAAGAGGGCGGAAAGCATGCCATTACCCATTTTACGCGCTTAGAACAGTTCGACCATCTTGCCCTGCTTGAAGTACAGCTGGAAACCGGGCGTACGCATCAAATTCGTGTTCACCTGCAGCATGAGGGCTTCTTTGTGTTTGGTGATAAAACCTACGGTGGCGATACGGTTCGCTACGGGCCAAACACCGGATCAAGAAAAAATATGCTCAAAAATATGTTTGCAAAACTTGGCCGGCAGGCTCTCCATGCAAAAACGCTGGGCTTTGTACACCCCACTACGGGTGAGCATGTAGCATTTGATTCTCCGCTGCCAGAAGATTTTCAATTTGTGCTGGATAAGCTCAGAAATAATTGTAAACCAGAATAAATCTATCCATGTCAAATCAATCAAAAAAAATTGGAATTGAAGTAAAGCTCGACGATAAAAATATCCCTGAAGCTATAGAGTGGTCTGCCACCGACCTGAAAGGCTACGATAAAGCCGAATGCCGCGCAATGATACTTGCGCTTTGGGATCACAATAATAAGGATACTCTCAGGCTCGATCTCTGGACGAAGGATATGACCATAGACGAGATGAAAATTTTCTTCCATCAAACACTAAAAAGTATGGCTGATACGCTTGAGAAATCCACCAATGATGAGCGCATAAGCGGCGATATGAGAGACTTTTGCGATTACTTTGCCGAAAAAATGGAAATTGCCGAATAAGAGAAGCTTTGGCAATACAAAGTGATTTGTTGTTATATTGAAAACAAAAACCTGCAATTAGCAAAACCAGTACCATGCAATATCTCGATTTTGAACAGCCGATTGAAGAGTTAGAGAAAAAAATTGAAGAACTGAATGCACTCTCTCTCGGCGATGAAGTTTTAAAACCTGAAATTGACCGCCTCAGAGAAAAGGCTGACCAACTACGGGAATCTATCTTCACCAATTTGACACGATGGCAGCGGGTACAACTTGCACGCCATCCCGAGAGGCCTTACACGCTGGACTATATCGATCTGATGACGGAAGATTTCATCGAGCTGCATGGAGACAGATACCACGCAGATGATAAAGCGATGGTTGGCGGCCTTGCCACGATTGATGGGGAATCGGTAATGATAATCGGCCATCAGAAAGGGCGAGATACAAAATCGAGGCAGTACAGAAATTTTGGGATGGCTAACCCTGAAGGCTATCGAAAAGCCTACAGATTGATGAAGATGGCCGAAAAATTTAATATTCCGGTAGTTACTTTGCTCGATACTCCCGGCGCTTTTCCAGGGCTTGAGGCTGAAGAGCGCGGCCAAGCAGAAGCCATTGCCAGAAATCTTAAAATGATGGCCGTGCTTGAGGTGCCAATTATCAGTATTGTTATTGGTGAAGGAGCGAGTGGTGGTGCTATCGGTATAGGTATGGGAAATGAACTTTACATGATGGAAAACACCTGGTACTCCGTAATTTCGCCTGAATCGTGTTCGTCCATTCTTTGGAAAACATGGGAGTATAAAGAGCAGGCTGCTTCCGCGCTGAAACTTACTGCCAAAGATCTTCTCGAACTCAAGGTGATTGATGGCGTAATTGCAGAGCCACTTGGCGGGGCACATCGCGATTATAAAAAATCGGCCGAGGCTGTGAAAGATCAGATCCTGAAAAGCCTCAAACGCCTGAAAAAAGTGAAGCCTGCAAAACTGATTGATCAGCGGATCGAAAAATATGCCGCAATGGGTGAGTGGGAAAAAGCTGCCCCGAAATCTGGTGCATGATCATATCTGAGCATGATTACATTCCCGGAAAATAAGCCAATCATCAGCTATAAACACCGGTTAAGAAGCAGGTATGGCGAAACGGATAAAATGGGTTATGTGTACTACGGCCGCTACCTGGAATATTTTGAAGTTGCCCGAACGGAATTAATCAGGTCGCTCGGGCTCTCCTATGCGCAGTTAGAAGATGACGGTTTTATGCTGCCTGTGATTTTTTCTCAGATTGAATACAAATCTCCCGTGTTTTACGATGAGGAGATGACAATTGAGGTTTCCATTTTCAAAAAACCGCTCATAAAACTGGAAACCTGGTACCGTATAACCACGTACAGGCAAGCTGCGCCGCACGTTTTAGGGCAGGTAAATCTCTGTTTTGCTGATGCAGAAAGCAGAAAACCGTGCAAAGCACCCGATTATTTTCTTGGCCTTGTGAAAGAAGAAGAGTAGATGCAGCATAAATGGTATTACACCGGTATTCTCGCCTCACTCATTTTTTTGGTGGTCGTTTCGCTGGGCGGGGGAATCTGGGGAGCCGAACAAACCATAGGGCACTGGACGGGAAGGCTTCTTGAGGGCATGTGCCATCAAATGCCGGACAGATCTTTTTCAGTAAATGGTGTTCAAATGGCAGTAAATACCCGATGTTTTGGTATATTTGTCGGGTTGCTTACCGGTTGGTTATCTATTCCCATTATGATACGGTTAAGGCTAAGTAATAAGTGGACATTACGGTTTCTTTTATGTACCGTATTCCTTCAAATTGCTGACTTTACCGGTAATTTGTTTGGTTTATGGGTTAACACAAACGTAAGCAGATTCATACTGGGGCTGCTTTTAGGCGTTGCTGTTGCAGCAGTTATATCAGAACTATTTAAACAAAAACAGTGAGTGAAACGATGAGTGAACTTGAAACAACACAGGAAAACAAATTTTCAATTGCAAGCTACTGGCCAAGCATCGTTATAGTTGGGGCAATATTTGGATTAGTCAGTTTTGTAGCCGGCCTTTTCTTTGGCTACCAACAGATAAATTCTGAGCCAACGGGTTCTTTTTTCTCTCCGGCTACAATTAGCAGTGGGATTATTTGCCTTATCACCGCCTTTGCTGGTATGGTAACGGTGTGGCACTACACCAGAGAAGTTTCTCCTTTTTTGAAATTTGGCCAGGGTGCTGCTCTTGGTTTTTTAACCGGCGCTGTAATCACTATTATTTCATTAGTGTTAAGTGAATTATGGGTGTTACTCTTTGACCCTGAGTACAACCAAAAAATTATTGAGTCGGTTATAGCAAATATTGAAGCAATGGATATGCCTTCATCAACAAGAGATGACATGATTGATGCGATGGCAGACTCTATGGATCAATCTGCTCTTCGCCAGCTTTTTTGGGGCATTCCAATTACAGGATTATTTAACCTTATTACAGCATTAATTGGTGTGGCGATTTTTGCTGAGAAAAAAGAGGATGAACTCTAAAACGTTTAATGAGCTGTTTAGATCACCAGCCATATAACTACAGGCACTCCTGGGCAGAACGCCATGGCTTTGCCCATTGGGGTATCGTTATGATATGGCTCGTTGTGGCGTTTATTGGATTCCAGGCCACTGCAGCCATTGTTTTTACCGGGTTGATGTTTCTGACAGGAGCGATTTCTGAAATCAGTGATGTTTCAGATCTATTTACAAGCAGGATGGATCTGCTCTTTATTGGCAATTCAACAGGGCAGATTCTATTTATCGGCCTGGCAACATTTGTAGTTACCCGATTGCATACAACCGGCGAAGGTGTGAAAGAGTATCTGCGCATTCGCTGGCACGAAGATACACTGAAATACCTGATGCTGGGCGGGCTTTTGATTTTAGCTGTACAACCAACAGTAATGTATCTGGGTTACCTTAACTCTCTTCTGCCAATACCCGAAAGTTTAATAAACCTGCAGGTTGAGCAGTCTAAGATGATTCAGAATTTCTTAACTACTGAGGGTATTCTTCTTTTCGCACTTTTTAATGTCGCTGTGGTTCCGGCACTTTGCGAGGAGGTTCTGTTCCGCGGTTATGTAATGCGCTCGTTTGAAAAAAGCTGGGGTATTATTGCTGCAATCATCGTTTCAAGCATCATTTTTGGGCTTTTTCACGTTCAGCTTGGGAATCTGCTTCCGCTCGCTACTTTGGGGGCTGCCCTCGCACTTATGACATGGCTTAGCGGATCACTTTGGCCTGCGGTGATCGCCCATTTTTTAAACAATGGAGCTGCAGTTGTTGCCGGTATTAACTTTCCGGAGCTGCTGTTTCGGGAGATGAGTGCAGAAGCACTGCCGCCCTTTTGGTTACTATTAGCGAGTTTGTTTATTAGTGGTTTGCTTATTATGATAATGCTTCGTCAATCTAACTTTAATGAAAGCTCTACATCGTAATGCTGAGGGGATCTAAACCGAACGAAATTAACAACTGGGTATGCGTGCTCGAAAAAGGCACCGAGTATGAGGTGCAGCTCGCAAAAAGCTATCTTGCCAGTTTGAAGATCCCATCAAACATCCTTTCAAAACGAGACTCATCCTACAGCCTGAACATAGGGGAGATGTCTATGGTGTATCTCTACGTGCCGGCAGATTTCGAGAAAAAAGCCCGAAAAGCACTCGCTGTATTGAATGAAGAGCATGAGGATGATGACGAGCCTACAGATGATGATAAAACCCCGGATAATTGAGTGAACTAACAAAAAGAGTTCTGTTTGCTGTACCCGCTGCTGCACTGGTGTTGGTTATAACCTGGTTTGGTGGCCGCCCTTTTGAAATTCTGATGGGAATTTTGGCCGGCTTCACGTTATGGGAAGTTCACAGAATTGTCACCGCAGCCAACAGCCCCGACTATTTTCCGCTCTCCGTGCTTCTCGGATTTACATTCTGGATGTTGCCTCTGCTCCCTGAAATTCTGGTTATTTCCGTCTCTTCAGTGCTTTTACTTGTTACAATTTGGGCAATAATCGACAAGAAAAGTGAAGCATCAGGCAGATGGCTGAGCACACTTTTCACCGGAATTTATGCGCCGATTGGTTTTTTTATGATTGTTCAGATCAGAAATCTCGGGGTTGAAATTGACGGTTTCTGGCTTACACTGGCACTCTTTTTTATGATCTGGGGAAATGACGTTTTTGCCTACTTTGGAGGGAAAACCTTTGGTAAGCGTCCGCTGGCTCCAAAAATTAGCCCCAAAAAAACTGTGGAAGGGTTTCTGTTTGGGTTCCTCGGGGCAGCTGTAGGTTACCTGATTGTCTATCTCCTGGCAGATCCATTCCCGCTAACCTTATGGCATTTGCCGGCCGCGGTTGTTCTCATCAGTATTTTTGGCCCGCTCGGTGATATAGCGGCAAGTAAACTGAAACGCCTCGCCAATGTGAAAGACTCTTCATCTCTGCTGCCCGGCCACGGCGGCCTCTTCGACAGGTTTGATTCCATGATTCTGTCAGCCCCCTTCATCTTTTTCTATTTTTATTTTTTGATTTGAATGATGAAGAAGATGGCCGAAATTCAGTTCCTCATTTTTGAACCTGTAAGCACTATCTAAAAATTCATTGTCGCCACAGAAACACAGAAAAACACTGAATTCTCCGTGCCTTATATAAAAAAGAAAGTCAAGGATATACTTTCCCCATGACAATATCGACTCATTTTTGAGTTTTACGCCGCCCTGTTTTATGGCAAATTCTACGTTACAATAGGTTTGGTTG
>SLLL01000041.1 GCA_007134085.1 Balneolaceae bacterium | reverse complement strand
GCAGGCGCCGCGTGTTACCGAGCTTGAAATCACTACATCCACAAGCCAGCTGCCTCCGCCTGATGAGCCACAGCAGTCGTAGTATCTCTCTGTAATGAGGACGTCCCCGTCCAGCATCATCACATGAGATACCGGCGCAGTTAGTTGTACATGCTTTGGTTAAGCTCCGCAAAAAATGGTATTTCTCCGGGAGGTATGGAGTGTGGATCTGCTGATGAGATTGACTCAGTATGATGTTAAGTGCCGTTGGCAAGACATGCCACATTTAGGTTGCAGAGAGACAGCTCCGCACAACAGTTGGCAAAAGAGTCGGTAATGTTGCCAGGCCTCTTTCCTGCTTGTTTGCGGATAAATAAAATTCTCAGTATTTCAAAGTAATGCTGGAATGTATTGTCCGTTACTTCTAAAAATCATATTTATGATCCGTTCAACATTACTATTCGCTCTGTTCGTCTCTATACCATTCTCACTTTTCGCCCAAAACGAAATAGAGCGCGAGAGAATCTCACTCCAGGGTTTGCAGGAGTTTGGTTTTACTGCCAACATTGAAGGCAGCAGAACCATTGCCGACAGCGAACACCTTACGCCAACGGTAATTCGTCAACTGGCTATCGACAGGCTGATTGAAGCAAACATCAACTATATCGCAGATGAAGAGGTGCAATCTTCTGCCGATGTACCATTTTTGTATATGCACATTAATGCTATGAAGCTTGAGAATGGCTTGGTTCCTTTCTCCATCCAGCTGAGGATGTACCAGCCGGTGCGATTGCCACTAAACCGTGATCTGCTCACTTCTGCCAGTACATGGGAAACCGGCATGGTTGGCATTGTATCGCTCGATCAGCTTGAAATAATCAACTTTGCAGCGGAAGAGCTCGTCTCTGATTTTATTGAGGATTATTATCTGGCAAATCCCCGCCGGGCCCGCGGCAGGTAGCAGAGATTCAATTAACGGGCAGCCCTGTTTTCAGCTTGCGATCCGTTATTTCCATTCAGCCAAACACCACACGCTTCGCCACGGCAGCATTCGTCGGTATTTATGCCACAGTTTGCACACTGTCCATGGCCATGTACCCAAACAAGCGGGGCGAAATGGCCGCAGTAAAGGCATCTGCGCTGCTCTTGCAAAGGATCGGGGTTGCTACGATTCGGTGAGTTCAAGCCAGGCTACGTCTAAGTTTCGGGGTAGTGAGAGGAAATTACTTGGGCTAACATGATCAGGAAATTCGTCAAAAGAAGATCTTGAAACAATTTTATCCCGGCTTTTTCCGGCGTCGATTGCATTTTGGGTGTACTCAAGCAGGTGGGAAAGAAAATCCCGCATGTAGAGCAGATCTTCCCGGTTTCCTGTTACACCCGTTTCAGGGCTGCCATGCCCAAATATAAAGAGCGTGTCTGAATCGGCTTTAGCGAAAACCGTTTCAAGCAGATTGATCCAGCCGGAAATCATCGCACCGCCGTTTCGGTCGATAAACGGATAGAGACGGTTGAAAACCAGATCCCCCATGTGAGCAATGTTGGCATTTTCGAACCAAATCACAGAATCTCCTTTGGTATGCGCGGCACCATAGTATTTGGCTGTAATGGTTTCGGTTCCCGCATCCAGGCTGTATTGATCATCAAACGTAGTGGAAGCATAAGCTTGGTTTGCCTCGTTATCACTGTTTTGGGCTGCTATGCGTTGTAGGCCCGGAACATTTGCATGTGCAATTATCTGATATCCATCATTTTCGAAAACAAGATTTCCACCGGTATGGTCACCATGGTGGTGGGAGTTAAAAAGTACCCGTTCAGGGCCTGTTCCAAAACTTTTGATCCCATCAACAAATGCGCGTGCAGGATCGGGGAACTGAGAATCAACTACTATGATGGCATCATCCGTAGTGTACCAGCCAATGGTTCCGCCCTGCATGGAGAACATGCCAACACCGTTTCGCAGTTCGGTAAAAGGAGAGCGGGCATAAGCAGAAAGATAAGAGGGAAGCATAGTTGCACCCGCGGAGAGCAGGCCGAGGGTTTTAAGGAAATCAAGACGGTTCATGGCAGCCGGATTGTGTTTTATTCAAGGTGATGATCATCCCGAATCAGCAGGAGAATGGCTGAATGGGGGAGAATCAGGTATTTCTCGTTTTCAAATTCAATTTCATGAGTACGGCTTTTCAGGAAGATGGCAAGGTCGCCTTCGCGTGCCTGCATACCCATATATTTCGGTTCGGATGAACTGTCTTTCCAAGGTTCATCAACATCCTGAGAGGGAATGGGGTAACCCGGCCCGGTTTTAATAATGTATCCACTCTGAATCTCTTCTTTTTCTTTAATGGAGGCCGGCAAAACAAGCCCACTTTTGGTGTGCGTTTCGAGATCGCGTGGTTTTACCAACACTCTGTCACCAATAATGATAAACTTATCAACGGAGTTTAAATATTCCTGAATCATAAAATGAGGTTGTGTTAATTAATTCGCATTCTGAAAAGATATTCGCATATTCAGGCAAAGTTACAATATCATGTAAAAGAATACTACAAGCCTGAGTTTCAGGGTTTGAATTCGAACATATAGTTATTTTAATCGAACTCAAAAAATTAACCCAATCACACATGAAAATCGTTCTCACCGCAGTTACTGCTTCTCTGTTTTCACTTCTTCTGATAGCTACTGATCTTTTCGCTCAAATAGATCGCGAAACAGGTGCTTCATTCGCCACCCGGTCCGAAATTATAGGCCAGCGCGGAATGGTAGCTACCAGCCAGCCACTGGCAACTCAGGTAGGTTTGCACGTACTGCGCGAAGGGGGAAATGCCATTGATGCAGCCATTGCAGCGAATGCCGCTGTTGGTTTGATGGAGCCCACAGGTAACGGAATAGGAGGGGATCTTTTTGCGATAATCTGGCACGCTGAAAGTGAGCAGCTCTATGCCATTAATGCAAGCGGCCGTTCACCACGTGGGCTTTCCTACAATGAGCTGATGGATATTCTTGATGAGATGGATGAGGACAGAATACCACCGTACGATCTGCTTTCTGTTTCAGTTCCCGGCGCGGTTGATGGCTGGTTTGAACTGCACGAAAAGTTTGGCTCAATGCCGATGGATCAGATTCTTGCCGAGCCAATTTATTATGCAGAAGAAGGCTTTCCCGTGAGTGAGGCTATTTCGATGTATTGGCAGCGATCGGCCGGTTTTTTGAGCGGCCAGGTTGGTGCTTTCCGCGAGACATTTACGATTGACGGCAGGGGTCCGGAAAAAGGTGAGATGTTCCGAAACCCTGATTTGGGCAACACATTTCGGTTGATTGCTGAACACGGACGCGATGCATTTTATCGCGGAGAGATTGCTGAAAAAATTGATGCCTGGATGCAGGAAGTAGGCGGCTACTTACGCTACGAAGATTTTGACTTGCACAGATCAGAATGGATTGATCCGATTTCTGTGAACTACCGTGGTTACGATATTTACCAGATTGGAGGAAACAACCAGGGCACTGCTGTGTTGCAGATGCTCAATATTCTTGAGGGATATGATCTGGCAGCCAAAGGATTTGGTACCGCCGAAACCCTTCACCTGATGACAGAAGCCAAGAAACTTGCCTACGAAGACCGAGCCAGACATTATGTGGACTCCGATTTTTACAACCAGCCAACAGAGCGCCTGCTCTCTAAAGAGTATGCCGCTGAACGGCGTGAGTTGATTGGCGAACGAGCCATGCGGGGAGTGCAAAGCGGCGTGGATGTGATGGAAGATGGAGATACCATCTATCTGACAACGGCTGATAAGCACGGCAATATGGTATCGCTCATCCAGAGTAATTTTCGGGGGATGGGAACCGGATTTGTAGTGCCGGGCACTGGATTCAGTTTCCAAAATCGTGGTGAGCTCTTTTCGCTCGATCCTGATCACCCAAATGTGTATGAGCCGGGTAAGCGTCCATTTCACACCATCATCCCCGGCTTTGCGATGAAAGACGGCAGGCCGTGGTTCAGTTTTGGAAATATGGGCGGTGCCTACCAGCCGGTTGGCCACCTCAGCATTATTACCAATGTGATCGATTTTGGTATGAACATACAGGAAGCCGGCGATGCATTTCGATGGATGCACAGCGGTTCAACCGAACCCACCGAAGGCCGTGACGCGATGCTGGATGGAACCGGCATTTTGCACCTCGAATCGGGTGTGAGTTATGATGTTGTGCGTCAGCTGCGAAGCATGGGGCATACGGTGCGATTAGGCGAACAGTTTTTTGGCAGGTATCAGGGCATTCTGTTTGATGAAGAGCGAGGGGTGTACTACGGCGCCAGCGAATCGAGGTTCGACGGACAGGCAGCCGGGTATTGATTTAGAAAAATTACGCTGGTTAGGGAAGTCTAAAAGCTGAATCCACAATTGTTCCACCCCGCGAAAGATTAAATCATAAAATGAAATCATACCCTCCAATAACATCACCTGAAGAGATTCCGCTTCGATTTGCAGAGGGATGGAATGAGAGAGATGCCGATATAATTGCCGCGATCTTTGATGAGAACGCCGATTTCGTAAACGTGGTTGGAATTTGGTGGCGAAATCGGGAAGATATCCAAAAAGCGCACGATTACGGATTGAGTGTGATATTTAAGGATTCAGATTTGAAAGTGACTAAAACAGAGGTGAAGTATCTGTCAGATTCAGCGGCTATTGTTCATGCCCGAATGAGGCTTAAGGGGCAATCGCCCGTGGAGGATGATGAAAAGCCCGGGTTGAGATTCAACATCTTCACCTTTGTGGCTCACAAAACAGACAACGGATGGAGTTGCGCGGCTGCACAAAACACTGATATTGTACCCGGAAAGGAGACGAATAAAGTGATTGATGGAACATTAAAGCCGGTTGATTACAGAGAGCAATAGCAACCCTTTTTTCTTGCCGACCGGAATGCATTGCCTATGCCCCCTGTTCTTTACAGAAAAAACAGGATAACATGGCTGAAAAAATTTCAATTGTTACGGGTGCAAATTCAGGTATCGGGAAAGAAACTGCGAGGGCATTGTTGAGAGAGGGCTATCGCGTTGTGATGGTATGCAGAAGCAAAGAGAAAGCTGAGGCTGCACGGGAGGAACTCATAAAAGATACCGGTAATGAAAATGCAGATATTTTGTTGTGCAACCTCGACAGCATGCAGCATGTGGCAGAAACTGCCAAGCAAATAACGAACAAATACTCCCGGATTGACCTGCTTGTAAACAATGCAGGCATTTTACCGGATGGAGAGCGTACTCTTACAGATGAAGGCCTTGAGTACACATTTGCGGTGAATCACATGGCCTATTTTTTGATGACGCGCGAGCTTCTGCCTCTTCTGAAAAGCACACCGGGCTCACGGGTAATTAATGTTGCATCCGATGCTCATAATGCGGGAGAATTCAATCCCGGAAATATCCGGCTGGAGAAAGGTTACAGTACGATGAAAGCGTATGGCAATTCCAAGCTCTTTAACATCATGTTCACGTGGCAGCTGGCTAAGGAACTTCAAGGGAGCGGCACCAGCACGTTCAGCCTGCATCCCGGAGTTGTAAACACCAATTTTGCATCAAACAGCAACTCCTGGTTTGCCAAACTGTTTAATATGGGCAGAATATTCATGATTTCACCCGAAAAGGGTGCAAGAACCACTGTCTATCTTTGCACGGAAAAGGGGATTGAACAGCACTCGGGTAAATATTTCAAAAATTCAAAAATCAGTAAGCCCGGGGTTTATGCAGCACAAGATGACGATGCATGCAGGGAGCTATGGGAAATGAGTGAAAGAATTGTTAGCGAAATTTTACCTCAAGCTGTAGCTGGATAATAATCATTTTACTGTATTCATTTACCTGTGCTTCACAAGCATCGCTAAATTGATTTTCATAGCAGTATTTTGATTGAATTGCTTTTCGTATATTTAGGACTTACTAAAATTTCAAAAAAATTGAACGGCAGCGTTCAGTATGGCTAAAAAATTCAGCGAAGTTAAACAACTCGCATACCCCAAAACCGAAGTTGAAACACTGAATTGGTGGAAGAAGAATTCGGTTTTTGAGCAAAGTCTCTCTACCCGGGAAGACGGTATACCCTTTACCTTTTTTGAAGGGCCACCAACAGCTAATGGCAAGCCGGGCATTCACCACGTAATGGCTCGTACGGTGAAAGACCTTTTCTGCCGATATAAAACATTGAAGGGCTACCGGGTTGAAAGAAAAGGTGGCTGGGATACCCACGGACTGCCTGTTGAAATTGAAGTGGAGAAAGAACTTGGCCTTGAAGGGCGCTCTCAGGTGGAAGATTACGGCATGGCCGCCTACAATGCTCAGTGCCGCGAAAGTGTATTGAGATATAAGCACCTATGGGATGATCTCACCACACGCATGGGCTACTGGGTTGATCTCGAATATCCATACATCACCTTTGAAAATAATTATATAGAATCGGTATGGTGGGCATTTAAGCAACTATACGATAAGGGCCTCGTCTACAAAGGATACAAAATACAGTGGTACTCCCCGGGCAGCGGTACGGTTCTCTCATCGCACGAAGTGAGTCTTGGCTACGAAGAAACTCAGGATCCATCCATTACCGTAAAATTTCCGCTGGATGCCGATGACAATGTCTTCTTCCTAGCATGGACTACCACGCCTTGGACTGTGATTTCAAACATGGCACTTGCTGTAAACCCAAAGCTCAATTATGTTAAAATAAGGGTAACAGAAGAGGATAAAACAGAGCATTATATACTTGCCAAAAACTGTCTTGATCACGCTATAAAGCAGGATTATGAAATTGTAGAAAACTACATAGGCGCCGACCTGATTGGCTGGGTTTACAAGCCGATATTTGAATATTCTCAAAAAGAGATTGCCAAAGATGAAGCATGGAGAGTAATTGGCGCTGACTATGTAACCACAGATGATGGCACCGGTGTTGTGCATACAGCACCTGCTTTCGGTGCGGATGATTACGAAACATCCCAAAAAGCCGGTATACCGATGTTTAACCCTGTTGACCGCGATGGACGTTTTACGGATGATGTGAAAGAGTTTGCGGGAATGTGGTTTAAAGATGCGGATAAAGAGATCAATCGTGCCATCAAGGAAAAGGGGTTGATGTATCATCATGAAACCTACATGCACAATTATCCTTTTGACTGGCGCAAGGGAACACCATTAATGTCATACCCGGTTGAATCCTGGTTTATCCGTACTACAGAAGTGAAAGAGAAGATGGTTGAGCTGAACAAAACCATCAACTGGAAGCCGGAAAGTACCGGAACCGGCCGCTTTGGAACCTGGCTCGAAAATAATGTGGATTGGGCTGTTTCCCGCCAGCGATACTGGGGAACACCTATTCCAATTTGGGTGAGTGATAAAAATCCTGACTACATTGAGTGCATTGGTTCTATCGAAGAGCTTAAGAGAAAAGCCGGCATTGATGATTCAACAGAGATTGACCTGCACCGCCCGCACATTGATGAGTTTACGTGGGAGTGTCCGGAAGGAGGAACCATGCGTAGAATACCCGACCTGCTGGATGTTTGGTTCGATTCTGGCGCTATGCCGTGGGCGCAATGGCACTATCCGTTTGAGAATAAGAAGAAGTTTAAGCAGAACTATCCTGCTGATTTTATTGCCGAAGGAGTTGATCAAACCCGAGGCTGGTTTTATACCCTGCATGCTCTTGGCACCATGTTGTTCGATAAGCCCGCTTATCTGAATGTGGTATCCAATGGCCTGGTGCTTGATGCTAAAGGCGAGAAAATGAGCAAGTCGAAGGGGAATACAGTTGATCCCAATGAGGTAATCCAAAAATTTGGAGCTGATACGGTTCGATGGTATATGATGAGTAATTCATCGCCCTGGGATAATCTAAAGTTTAGTGAAGAGGGGTTAAATGAAATCCAGAGAAAGTTTTTCAACACAATTGTAAATACTTACTCCTTCTTTGCACTATATGCCAATATCGATGGATTCACCTTCAAAGGAGCAAAAATCCCGATATCCGACAGAACCGAGATGGATCGATGGATTATTTCGAGGCTGAATACTACTATCAAACAAACGGATGACTACTTAGAGCAGTACGAGCCTACCAAGGCTGCCCGGGCAATGGAAGAGTTTGTGGATGAGCTTAGTAACTGGTACATCCGCCGAAGCCGGCGCCGTTTTTGGAAAGAGGGCAAAAGTTTGGATAAAACATCTGCCTATCAAACACTATTTGAGTGTTTGTTGAGCTTATCGAAAATTATGTCGCCTATTGCACCGTTTATGGGTGAGTGGCTATATCAGAACCTGAATGAGGTTGTGCCACAGGAAGAGAAATCGGTGCACATTTCATTCTATCCACCCGTGGAAGAGACAGCTATTGACAAACAGCTTGAACAGCGGATGGAAATTGCACGTATTATCAGTTCTATTGTTCTGAGAGTACGAAATCAGATTGATGTAAACGTGAGACAACCTTTAGCCAAGATCATTTTACCAATTGGAAAAGAAGATCAGGCCGTAGTTGAGGCTGTGAAAGAGATTATTCTTGATGAGGTGAATGTTAAGGATATTGAGTATGTGGCTGATGACTCCGGTATCGTTAATAAAACAGCGAAACCAAATTTCCCGGTTCTTGGTAAAAGGCTTGGCAAGCAGATGAAAGCAGTTAATGCGAAAATAAGCCAGCTTACAACTCAGGATATTACCGGATTTGAAAGCAAAGGTTCTATTGACCTGACGCTCGACAATGGCGAAATTATAAGAATAGCATCCAACGAAATGGAAATTCAGAGAACCGGCCTTGAAGGCTGGTCGGTAGAGTCGGAAAAAGGTATCACTGTTGCCGTTGATACTGAACTGACCGAGGATCTGATTCGCGAGGGGCTATCACGCGAGTTTGTGAACCGGGTGCAGAATATGCGCAAAGAGGCAGATTTTGAAGTAACCGACCGAATTCATATTGGGTATAACGGTTCAGAAAAGCTTAAAGATGCAATTGTATCTACAGTTGAAACAATTAAAACGGAAACACTGGCAGAAGAAGTGAAGCACGAACTGCTTGAGGTATCAGATTTTATTAAAACATGGCAGATTGAAGGTGAAGATGCCGAAATTTCCATACGAAGAACTAATAATAATTAATCAGCAGGATTATGGTATCATCAAAAGAAACACCCAAAAGCGACCGCATTACTCCGTATAGTGATGAAGAGCTTGAGTACTTCAAAAAAATTATTATTGATAAAAGAGACGAGGCAGAACAGGAGCTAACTACATTGCAAAACCTTCTTCGCGAAAGTATGGAAAATAGCAGCGATGAATCTGCATATTCATTCCATATGGCTGATGCTGGCACCGATGCGCAGGAGCGGGAAAAAACATACATGCTTTTTAACCGAACCAAGAAATTTGTGCGCTATCTTGATGATGCCCTGCAGCGAATTGAAAATAAAACCTATGGTGTATGCAAAGTAACCGGCAAAAAAATTGCCAAAGGGCGCCTCGAAGCCGTACCGCATACACAGCTAAGTATTGAAGCAAAACTGAAAAGAAGATAACCGGTTACAGTTTGTCCATTCGCGGTAAAAAATTAACAGCCCTTATTACTCCTGCTCTCATCGTTCTGATTATTGATCAGATCTCTAAGTATCTGGTTAGAACTAACAGTGATTTGCACAGGCTTGACCTGATTGAGGGCTGGCTTGCCTTCAACTTTACAAAAAATCCCGGAATGGCCCTGGGTATGGATTGGCTTTCCACACCGGTAATTAGCGTAATTGCCATATTAGCCACAATTGGGATTTTCACATATATCTACATCACCCTCGACAGAGCCAACTTCGCCTATCTTATCTGTATGGGATTAATTTTGGGTGGTGCACTTGGCAACATAGCCGACCGTATTTTTATGGGAATTGTAGGCGGTTATGGGGGCGTACTGCATGGCCATGTTGTTGACTTCATACATTTCAACCTTGTAATTGGTGACTGGCCTGTATTTCCCTACATCTTCAATGTGGCAGATATTGCCATAAGCACATCTATCATCGTTCTTCTGCTGTTTCACCGAACAATTATGCCGGTTGAGACAGAGGCTGCAGACGAAAATGAATCTGAAATAAGTGGAACATCAACAGATCAACAGCAAGAATCTGCACCAATTGTTGTGGAAGGAGAGAGTGCAGCTAATCAACCGGATAAAACATCAGACAACAGCGTAAAAGGCATATAAAAGCTGAAGATTGCCTTTTGTATCATTATCTGGTTCTATATTTCAAAATTCTTATCGCTCCTGCCTTGTAAAACAATCAATTGCTAAGAGGTTTATGCGCAAAAATTTGTGTCAGAATAGGAGATCTGTTTTCCGTTTTCTAAATTAAAGTGAATTAATTTCGGGACTTACAATCCCTTTTCACCGTTCTGTCCAGTAGAATTAGTACAGGCACCAACTATAATCGTATAAATAAATACGATGAACCAAACCTGTTGAAATGTCTGATTTCACATTGTTATACGGATTGATGCTTACTCTGGTTGTATCGACTACGATAGGTATTCAGGATATTTCTGGTCAGCAATTACCTCTTCAATCTTATAACGAGTTTGAAAGTTTCCCTAACCACGCCGTAACAGCCATCACACAGGATGAAAAAGGTTACCTGTGGATCGGTACGCAGGCCGGGCTGAGCCGGTTCGACGGCCATGAATTTGTTACATGGTCAACAACTCACGGGCTGGCCGGCAATATTGTCAGTGAAATTGCTGCAGATGGTGGTGGCGGCTTTTGGCTTGCAACAAATGACGGACTCACCCATTTTACACCAGATACTGCACGCGCAATTATATTTGATGGAGAAATCAGCGCCAACAATCTCTGGGACATGCATATTACCGAGGGTGATACCATTTGGTTGGCAAGTAATGGAGGCGGGTTACTTCGCTATACACTGGATGGTGCATTTAAACAATTGAAGGTTGAAGGAGGCCAGGCAGAAAATACATTCTATTGGGTTACGCAGGTAAGTGATGGCTCTGTATTGGCCGGCGGGAGGTTTGGCCTGTTTTCAGTTGAAGGTGATACTCTGGTAAAACGTTTTTCCGAAGAGCTTCCTGTAGAATCCTTAAATGTGATCATGGAAGATTCAAAAAACAGGATCTGGCTGGGATACCAGCGTGCAGGTATGTACAGAATTGACGGGAATAGTGTGGAGCATCTTGGCTGGTTACCGCTTACATCCATTCGGTCGATGACAGAAGATGGCCAGGGTACAATCTGGGCTGGTGGTGATGGCGAGGGCCTTGCGGTAATATATAATGATCATGATTATGATCTGTACACAACGGCACACGGACTTTCAGGCAATGAAATTGGCAGTATTTTTGCCGATAAACATGGCGCTATCTGGATAGGCCAGCTCTACCAGGGGCTCGAAAAAATTACCAACAGAGGAATAATAAACTACCATTTTGGCCGGGGTGATATCTCTTTCGTAAACGGCATTTTTAAGTCATCAAACGGGGACCTTTGGGCATCTACATTCAATGGAGTTCACCAGATTTGCGATGAAACAATACGTCATCATCTGCAGGGTTATAGAACATTTCATACCACTGAAACGCCTGATGGTACTATGTGGCACGCTGCGATTGAGAATCAGTTAATTGGGAATAGGAACGGTGAGTATATTATTCCTGAAATAGATAATGAAACGGATGATGTGTTTTTAGCCATTGCTGCAACTTCGGCGGGCAGCCTGTTGGCAGCAGGTTATTGGTCTGGCCTGTTCCATATGGAAAGTGAGAAGTTTACTAGAAAAGATACCCTCACCGCTGATCTGCCTAGGGGCATTTCCCAGATTTTGGAGGCCGATGGAAACTTGTGGTTAAACAGTTTTTTTGACGGGCTGATTTTATATGAAGACGGTGGCATGATCAATAAAGGCCTGTTTGAAATGTCCGGATCAACCCAGTTGAATCATATCTGGTACGATGGAGATAAAATTTGGTTAGCAAGCGACCGCGGCGTTTTTCAATACTACGATGGCAGGTTCACTAACCTGCAGGATAAATATGGATTTGATCAAAAAAATTACACCTTCGCCGTTGTGGATGGTTCCGGCCGAATTTGGACCGGTACCGATTCCGGCATTATGATGTATGATGGCGAAAGAAAGCAGTATCTCACAACAGCAAACGGCCTGCCCGGCAGTGGATTGAATGCAGGAGCTGTTCTTCTTGAGAAAAACACCCTGTGGGTCGGAACCGTGAACGGATTAATGCGAATTAATTTGGACAGGGTTGATTTTCCTGAACCCGTACCACATATTGAGTTTACAAGGCTTCAGTTATATGACCAGGATCTTCCTGAAATGCATCAGCTTAGATTCAGGCATAACGAAAATTACCTAAAATTCGACTTTACTGGCCTCTATTTACCCGATCCGCAGTCGGTTCGGTATCGGTATAAAATGGATAGAATTGACCAGGGCTGGCAATTTTCAGAAATACCTTCAGTCCAATATACGTCCATTCCACCGGGCAGCTATCGTTTTGAGT
>SLLL01000247.1 GCA_007134085.1 Balneolaceae bacterium | reverse complement strand
GAATTCACCGCCGGATTTTGATCGGGCGCCCACGCATCTCCAACACCAATTTCAGCCATTTTTGATTTCAGAAAATCGGCAATATCTCTGTCGGTGGTTTCATTGGGTACAACCCTGCTGTACGCCTCAACCTGCCATGCAGCTGTTATCTCTGCGGCTTTTCTGAGGATATCAACTTCAGCATCCGTTTTAACTGAGAGCCATTCATACACCAACTCCTCCGATGATACTACCCTGTTTCTCACATCACTGCTCAGCTGGTTGGTGAATTGATTGTATTGCGTGTGGCTGAGCCCATCCGCCAGTTCATTTGTTTCACTAAAATTAAGGGCAAGATTTCCGCTGATGGTTTCATTGATGTAGCGCGCCGCTTCGGCAACTGCTCCGGGCGATCGTCCGGTTACGGCAATGCTGTCATGAAGGGAAATTTCCTGTAGGGCTGTTGCTTCGCCGGGCGGGGTAAATACAATGGAAAAAACCTCTTCTCCCTTCAGCTGAAAGAGAAAAACGGCCGGTGCAACTGCATTTTCACAACCTACATGGCGGGCGAGTGGGTCGTTATTGTTCGAACGGCAGAGAACAGCCCAGGCCTCCACTTCGGCTCGCTGCATAGCTGCCGGCAGCAGGTTTTGAATGCGATCGGAACGAATTTCGGGCCAGGGATTTGGCCCGTCAAACGGATCATACACGGCATCACTCTCCGTGTTACATGAAATGAAAAGAATCGGTATAAAAAGAAGAGTGAGAAATCTGAGCGGCATGGTTTGATATGAGGTTCAGGAAAGCCTGAATATCATAAATTTATCCCACTAAATCTCCCTCAGTACACCCTCAAAATTTGGTGCGGTAAAACGAATTCGGCTTTGCGCTGTCTCAGCCGGCAATTCATACTCTCTCGACTCTTCAAAGCTCTCCTGGCAATCTTCATTCGGAGTGATTTTTCTTAGCCAAACCTGATATTCTCTGTTGTCATTTTCGAGTGCATTGATCTCAAACTCATGGTTTGGGCTGCAACCGTTGTATTGAACTACAACTCTCAGCGTGTTTCCAACAATAGAAGGCCGGTCTTCAGTTACTATGAGGATATAATCTGCGCCGTAATCAACATCAAGCACATCACTGCTTGTGCCGCAGCCGAATAAGAAAATTAGCAAAGGAATAAATAGTACGTTTAACCTGGACATATATGTATAACTGATTTTGTTTCTGATAATTGTAAACAATTGCCCTGCAATATGGTTCCTGAAATAGTAAAGCCCGTCCGAAACAGTTTCGGACGAGCTTTGTGATGTTTGTCAGAAAATATACAGTCAATTTTCGAGGCTGAACCCGGCACTCAATGCGTGCTGAATCCGCTCTTTAGATTCCACAAGGTGTGCCCTTGTGTATGCATCAAAATTGTAAGTTGGTGGCGCAAGCCTTCGCTCAAGGCGCTCGTGCAGATCCTGCAGGGTGTATCGGGCAACTGCTCGCGCGTCAGCAGGCGTACCAGATGGCGCATTAGTTACCAGCGTAATCATCTGGTCGAGATGTGCCCTCTGCAAATCCCGTCGGTTGCTGGTGATGTTGGTGCCGGGTGCCGTCCACCCTTCTTGCCAGATGGCATTGGTTACTGCTTCCATCAACTCGGGAATGGTAACCGTATTTTCCGCACCAAACTTTACTTCGGTATCTCTGATACGCTCGAGCCGCGTTGGGTTCAAAAGCTGCGTTAACATGCTTGACTGAACACCTAAAAGTGTTTGATGCAGCGGATAGTCGATGCGCCCTTGCCATGTGTTACTCTGGCCCCAGTGGCTCCAGCGGTTTGCGCCAAACTGCTGGTACACATCTGCCGGCAGGTTGATTGCATTCGCTGAAAATACATAGTCAATAATGGTATCCAGTGCTTCCTGCTGTTTCTCAAGCGGAACCGGTTCAAATGGCATTCGCCCGTTTGGGTCGCCTACATGATCGCGATACTGATACTGGCCACCGATGAATTTTACGGATGGGGTAAGTGCCCGCGCATACTGAAAAAATGCACTCTGGAAAAGGTTAGTTACTTCGAAGTACGGCATATCATCCTCGAGGGCAATATCCGGCAGGATCGGCAGCATTTCGCGGATCATATCGGCACGTTCGCGGCCCCAGCCAATTGGGTCATCACTTAAACTGAACACGTTTACATTCGGGTCGATGGCTCCTGCACCACGTGCATCTTCATCCGTTCCGTAAGCGTGGCCGGGCTCAGCTACACGCCGGGCAATCTCTTTCGCTTTTTCATCATCGGGGGTGTAGCCGAAACTAATCACCCAGCGGTCGTAACTGCCAACACCGGTATTGTAAAAGTGGCCATGGGCGTGGCCGTTTGAATTGATATTTGGCGAGGGATAATCCATAACCGAGCTGAACACACCATTCTCGCCGGTAAATTCTGTATCATGAAGCTTATCCATCGGGGTATCTGTTGATGAGCGGAAGTTGTGGCGAAGGCCTAAAGTATGGCCTACTTCGTGCATGGTAACCCATTTTGCGGCCTGATCAATAAACTCATCCGGCAGCGGTTCGCCCGGGGCAATCAAACCACCTGCAAGCAGCGATGCGCGTACAAGATTTGACTGTGTACCCATCTCTGTAAAAAACGATTCTGTTTTGATGCCGAGTTTCATCAGCTCCATCTCTTCATCACTAACGTTGAAGATTTCGTTGATGGCGTTCTGCGGTTCAACAAAATTCTCGAATGTGCTTCTGTACCCAAGGAACATACTTGCCTCATAAAGCTGGTCGGAATCAAGAATTTCTCCGGTTCTTGGATCAACGGTTGATGGGCCAATAGCTCCGTAACCTGGCTGGTCCGACACATTCCACCGCAGTGTGGCATAGCGGATATCGCCGGCAGAAACTGAATCAGGAAGCATTTTCGCGCGCACGGCATATCGAAAACCCGCTTCTTCGAATGCATCATTCCAGGCTTCAACACCATCCATCATCGGCTGGCGATAACGCTCGGGGATGGTATTTTCGAGATAGTACACAATTGGTTTTTTCGGATCGCAAAGGCCGTCGTCTCCGGGAGGGCCATCGCATTCAAGCCTCCATCGGTTTATATATCGCTGGAAAAACTCTTCATTGGTATCGGTAAAATCTTTGTGAACGGTCATGAAATAGCCAAGGCGGTCATCAGCCATGCGGGGAGTCATCGGCACCTCCGGCAGTTGTGCAAGTGTATAAAACACAGCTACGGGAATAAACCTGCTGTCTGCCACGGTTCGCGGAGCGGATGTTTCCTGATTTCTGAAGGTGAGGCTGGCCTGAAT
>SLLL01000062.1 GCA_007134085.1 Balneolaceae bacterium | reverse complement strand
TGTTTAAATTCCCGGCCGATATTTTTTGTGATAATCATTAACCGAATCATTTTTATACCCCCCCGGTAGAGCCAGCACAGCCCCCGGTAAAAAAAAGTAAGAACAGCAGAAATGAGGTAAACGGAACCCAAAGCGCATAATCGTCCGTACCGAAACCGGTAGTTGTAAGTATTGCAAGAACCTGGAACGAACCATACCGAAGAGCATCACCGAGAGAGTAGTTATCAAGCAGCCACAAGCCACCGGATATGGCAACAATAAACAGTACGGTGAGCAGGCTATAAAACCGAATCTCCCTGTTTTCGAAAAAGCTTTTATAATTACCCGTAAACAACCGGAAGTGCATAGCAAAGTTGATACCTGCCAAAAACATAAATAGTGTGATTACAACATCCACATATACAGAATCAAAACCTGCAACAGATGCATTTTGTGTAGAAAACCCTCCTGTTGCAAGAGTAGAAAAAGCGTGATTAATCGCTTCAAACCAATCCATTGACGGATGCACCCAAAGGAGTAAAAATTGTGCCCCCGTCATACCCATATAAACCGTCCACAGCAGAAAAGCTGTTTCCCGTATTCGCGGAGTGAGCTTATCGGACGTAGATCCTGAATATTCAGCCTGAAATAACTGCATACCGCCTACTCCCAATAACGGCAGCAGTGCAAGGGTTAACACAATGATACCCATGCCACCCAGCCAGTGTGTAAGTGATCTCCAAAAAAGTAAACTCTTGTCAATATCTTCAATGGCAGGATTTTGCAGCCCTTCATATGTGGTGCCGCCAAGAATAGTTGCCCCCGTAGTGCTGAAACCGCTCATAGTTTCAAATACCGCATCTGTGTACGATGCGAGTGTTCCGGTGAGGGTAAAAGGCAGTGCACCGATCAACGAGCCAATAAACCAGGTGAGTGTTACGATCAGGAAAGCTTCTCTCATTCTCAACTCTTCGGATGGTTTGCAAAACCAGTAAAAAATAACTCCAACGCACATTGATACTGCTCCCACAGCTGAAAATGCCAGCCAGGAACTTTCACCATATATCAGTGCAATGCCTGCTGGCAGCAAAAGGGCTGCACCAAGAAAAAATATCAACCCACCCAAAATTCCTGCCACAAGCCTGAAATCAACTCTGGGTCGGTTTTTACTCTGTTGAAGGCGTTCAATCATCAGAACATCTCGTCTACTTTCTCAATAGCTTGGGGCAGTGCAAGTAATATTACATGATCGTCTGTACGGATGATGGAATCCCCTGTGGCCACTTCCACCTCATCATCCCGAATGATTGCACCAATAACAATGCCTTCAGGTATTTTTAATGTATGTATCGGTTTATCCAGAATGGAGCACGATTTCCCGGCAATAACTTCAATAATTTCTGCTTTTATCCCAGAAAGTGCCTTCACCGTTAGAAGCAGCCCCTGGCGAATTTGTCGATGAATTTCATCTGTAGCTGCTGCTTTAACATTCACAATAGCATCGATACCGATAGTCTGGCTTAGAGGCACGTACTGCGATTTGGATACAAGAGCCACCGTTTTCTTCACATCAAGATGTTTCGCCATCAGGCAGGATATGATGTTTGACTCTTCATCATCCGTTACTGAAATAAATGCATCCATCTCTTGCACACCTTCCGTAATCAACAAATTCGGATCGGTCGGGTTTCCGTGAAGTACCAGAATGTCCCGGTTCTTATGTGCAATATCGGTAGCGATATCTTCGTTCGGTTCAATCAGTTTGATTTCCCATTTCTGTTTGTCTTCGCAAAGTTTTCTGGCTACCAACCGGCCAACTTCGCTGCCGCCGGCAATCATAATCTTTCTTAGGGTGAGATTTCTATGCCCTGTAGCATGCACAAGTTCTTTTATATGTTCTGTTTTAACCACAAAAAAAGCATGGTCTAACGCCATAAACTTGTTTTTACCACGGGGAATTATGGTGCGCCCTCTTCGGGAAATAGCAACTACCCTGAATGGGATATGTTCAAGTTCTGCAGCTACATCGGCAATGTATTTATCTACTATTTCCGACTCTTTTTCAATCCGAAGGCCAATCATTTGTAAGCGTTCACCCGCAAGAGAAACAATATCGCTTGCAGATGCTCTTTTGATGAGCTGATGGATTTCATTCGCTGCACTCTCTTCCGGGTGTATCAGCAGATCAATACCAAGTTCGGATGGGGTGATGGGAGAATCCGGTTTTGAAAGTTCGGGGTTTCGAACTCTGGCAATCACCATTTTCACGCCAAGCCGTTTCGCCATCATCGATGCAATAATGTTTACCTCATCCACGCTGGTTACAGCCACCATCATATCAGCCTTTTCTGCTCCGGCTTCAACAAGTGTTTGGGGTGAAGATGCGTTACCCTCAACCGTTAATACATCAAGGTGTTCTGTAACTCTTTGCAAACATCGCTGGCGTTCATCTACAACCGTTACATCATGTTGCTCTTCGGAGAGAACTTTGCTAAGCTCAAACCCGATTTCACCGGCACCGGCAATTAATATTTTCACAAAAGTAATTTAAAACTGTAATTGGGCATATAAAGTAACACCTTAGCAAGCTAAAAAAAATGGGGGAGACAATTTTAGCAGTAGTGAGTCAAGAATTATATATGCACTAAGCGTATCTTTTTAACAGCTTAAGGCATTCATTTTTCATAAAATTCCCAATAGTCTCAACCTTTCTGAATGCGTTTCTATTTACAAATTCACAATCAATCTGAATCTGTTCCATAAATTTAGAAATCGTACTGATTGAACAACCATATACTACTGTATCAACTCCTGCCCAGATGGCCGCACTCATACACATTGGGCAGGGTTCGCAGGTTGTGTAAAGTGTAAAGCCGGACAGATCTGTTTTCTGCAGATGTTCTGCCAGCTTACGGATGGCAAGAAGCTCAGCGTGTGCTGTGGGATCGTTCAATGCTTTTGTTTGATTGGCAGCTGTTACAAAAATCTGATCGCCCATTGCCAGTACTGCACCAAAAGGAGTTTTTTCTGTCTTAGCGATATCAATGGCAGCTTGCATTAGTTTGGTATCGGGAGTTACATCACCGCCATTAAAGTGATTGCTATCAATCATTTCAAATGCCTGTTCAGAAAATTGGTATACACCCTATGCAACAACAGGTAACTCTGCTGATTGTATGCAACCCCATGCTCGCCGGGAGGGTAAATTCGTACATCCACATCTTTGCCGGCATTGGTGAAAGCCGTTAGCATCTGCATGGTATTTTGAATATGAACATTCTCATCCATAGCTGAGTGTACTACCAACATATTATCCTGTAAGC
>SLLL01000225.1 GCA_007134085.1 Balneolaceae bacterium | reverse complement strand
TGTACTTTGAAATCCCACCAGATGCGTGTCTCTTGTGTTGGCCGATATAACCACTCGTGTATAAGATTCCCTTCAAAGTCGAACTCAAACATCATACAACGGCCATAACGTGTAAGCAGAGGGCAACCGGATGCACCATCGTATTTATTGGATGGTTCGTAACCTAGAACAAGGTCTATGAGGTTACCGGCTACTACCGGAGCCTGCTTTCTAATGGTTGCCGCAGTTTTGGCTGCCCCTGTTGCGGCATTGTCTCCCACCCCAAAAATATTAGGGTATTGTGTGTGCTGAAGTGTTTCTCTGTTTACTGAAAGCTGGCCGCCAATTCCTTCCCTGGTCAGTGGCCCTTCGCGAAGTGGTTTTGGTGTTTGAAACCTTGGCATTGGGTGCAACAAATCGTACTTCTGGCGTACTTCCCTAACGGTTCCGTTTTCTGTTACATCTTCGAATATTGCCGTTCTTGTAGAAATATCTATCGCCATCAGAGTGGAGGCATAATGATTATGAATACCTCTTGCCTCAATCAAAGGCGTTACAGCTTCGTCTACTCTTGGCACGGTTGGGAAAAGAGAATTCCGCTGGGTGTGGAAGTGAACATCAACCTTATCCCTAATTCCTTTGTTTCGCCAGAGATCTTCTGATAGCCATGTAATTTTTTGTGGAGCTCCCCCGCATTTTACATATCCCGGCGGATAAGTGAATACTGCTTTCCCTCCTTCAAAACTATCTGCAAGCTTTCTGTATTTTTCGGATGAAGTAAGGTCATAGATGTTCGCTACATAATCTGTTTTCAGAGCTTCAGCTAAATTTTCTACTGAATTGAGGTTAAGGTCAACACCAAGCCCTACCACCAGATAATCATAATCTATCGCCTCTCCGCTGCGCGTAATTACACGGTTTCTTTCAGGCTCAAATGCTTCTACATAATCCTTTACCCACTTCATCCCGGGCAGAAAGAGTGATTCCTGTTCAAAAACCACATCACTTCGATTATACACTCCGGCACCAACCAGTGTGTAACCCGCCTGATAATGATGTTCTTCACGTGGCTCAATTATGGTTATATCGGCATCAGGTACAGCCCTTAGTAATCTCGCAGCTACAGTCAAGCCACCTATACTGCCGCCTGCAACTACAAACTTAGCTTTTCTCACTTGAGCTGCTTCCGATGATGATACCTGAAGGCTCTTTCTGTATCCATAAAATCCGGCACCTCCGGCTACAAGAATACCCCCTGTACCGTATCCAATATATTTCAACGCCTGTTTTCTGGTGATTTTCTTTTCACTTGATGGCTTTCCTTTTTCCTGTGAAGCTGCTAACTCTTCATTAATATTTTTTTGTTCCTTCATTTCATCGCTCATGGCATTCCCTTTTTGGTTGATCTTATTTTGTTGATTTTTCTCTCTTTTCTGAGATTGTCGATTCTTATCTAAGTTGACTTTAGACACCCAATAAAGCCGGGCTGCAATCATTCATACTTCCCGGCTTTAAAATGCTTCCCTTACGCACCGGGCACCGGCAGTGGTAAAATTGTAAGGCTCCACATCGCAAACATGGTGAGTAGAGCTGTTGTAACAAACACGGTTGCCCATACAGTTTGAGGCTGCAATGACGGTGTTAGAGCAGCACCACCTCTGTATTTAACTATTAGCTCGATGGCTAATAAAATGGTAGTTGCAGCTGCAGACACCATGCAAAATGGGCAGATTGCTCCGATTACATAAATTTGCAGGTACACAAAACCCATTGAAGCAACAAAGCCAAATGCCGTTACAGGCAGTAAAATGCGCTCAATGAGTTCATTTTTAGTTGTCAGCCACACAGAACCCATAGCAATCATTACGATGTAATAAATTGCACCTATGGCTGCGAGTGGTACCGGGCCTACATACGCCCAGCTGCTTGTTATAACCAGCATAGGGCCTCTCAGCTCAGCACCTGTAGGTATGATTGGAATCACCCAAAAGTGTATGGCCGTTAAAATGATGCTGGCTACCCAGCCAAGCATTGCGGTAAATATGAAAACACTTAATAATCTATTCATGTTTAGTTAATTGTTTGTTTTTTGTTTTGTTAATATTCTTTTTGCCTCAGGTGTAATGTTTGCACCATAAAAGGCTTTTAGATAGTAGTTATACAGTTTCTACCGGCAGATTTTGTGCGGCCCAGTCCGGAAAACCTCTCTCAAGCCTTGATGCTTTATATCCTCTCTTATTGAGCAGAGAAACAGCTTCATCTGCGGATAAACAGAGAGGGCCACGGCAGTAAACCACTATTTCAATATCCTGTGGGAGTTCATTTAATCTTTTTTCAAGATCTTTTTTCGGTAGTGAAATTGCATTCTCGATATGGGCAATGTTGTACTCTTGTTCGGGCCTTACATCAAGAATAATCACTTCTTCGTTCTTCATTTTTTCAAGCAGCTCTGATGGTGATATAATCCTAAGCCCATTTCTCTCATTACGGTAATCCTCCATCAACTGCTTTAACTCCGCATTTTGTGAATAACCAAGCCTTCGTAATGCACACCAGGTTTCAAATACATTTTGATCAGCCAGCCGGTAGTAGTTGTACTTCCACTGGCGCTCTGATGAAACTAACCGCGCATTTTTCAAAACCTGCAAATGCTGCGAAGCATTGCCAACCGACAAATCTGTTTGCTCTGCAATGTATTCAACCGGTGCAGGCCCCTGCGCCAGCAGATCAAGAATCTCGAGCCTGTGTGGGTTACCAAGCGCCTTGGTAATTCCTGCCATTTCACTATAAATGGAATTTTTAAATGCGCGTATGTTCATGGTTTAAATCCTTTATTCTGTACTTATGATAAGAAGGATAATATTGTCATTCAATAAATCTATTGAATGACAGAACGATATTTTTACCATTATTATCATATTGATTAAATTGAGTTTAATTGAATATAATACCCATTCAATTGGAGCGGTTTAACACATCAAGGCATAAAAATTGAGAGTAAAAGAGAGTTTTGGATAGTATAATCTTTAATGCGTTTTACCAAAAATTCCGGTTGATTTTTTGCCTCTGTAGATCGAAGCTCCTGCTTCGAAAAAACCACTATCCAAATCACATACCAATCTCTACCGGACGGGGACGTCCGGTCTACGTAGATCGAAGCTCCTGCTTCGAAAACCACAACCCAAATCCGAACCCAGTTCCTACCGAACGGGGACGTTCGGTACTACGTAGATCGAAGCTCCTGCTTCGAAAAATCATAATCTAAACACCAAACCTAATCCCTACCGGACGAGGACGTCCGGTCTACGTGGATCAAACAATACCCGA
>SLLL01000111.1 GCA_007134085.1 Balneolaceae bacterium | reverse complement strand
CCTTTTCTGCAGCTGCGACAATGGCCTCTGCATCTGCCACAGTTTCTGCGATGGGTTTCTCAACAAAAACATGTGCACCCGCTTCGAGTGCTTTTATTGAAAATTCAGCGTGTGTGCCGGGGTAGGTGCAAATACAAACAGCATCAGGTTTTGTGGCAACAAGTGCTTCTTCGTAGTTGTTGAATGTAGCTGGGTTGCCAACTTCTTTTGCAAGGCGTGCACTGCTTTTAGAACCACGATCTACAAGCCCTATAATGTTAAAATTGTCGAGTTTATGGTAGGCACGGGCATGGGATGTTCCCATATTTCCGCATCCCACTACAAGTACATTTATTTTCTTTTCTGTCATGTTATTTTTTGTTTGAAAGTATCGAGTATCAAGTATCAAGTAGCGAGAGGATGTGAATCACGATGAATGTCTCGCTACTCACTACTCGATACTATACTACTATTTTATTTAACTCTATTAAAACTCATTGTTTTGAGCATCCAGTCAGGTAGAGGTTTTTGATGTTTTCTTTTTTTCAGGTTGATATACCAACCCCATTTTTTTAAAACAGGCAGCTTATGTGCCTGCACAAATTCAATCAGGGTGCCATCAGGATCTTCAATATAGGAAAATCGGCCGGCAGCATCACCCATATCAAATGTTGAGGCACTGTCAACGGTAAACTCATAGCCCAGTTTTCTACATTTACTTTTGAGGGTGTCCATATCGTTTACATCAAAGCAGATGTGAATAAAACCGGGATCGCCCCAAAAACGGTTACTGTAAATCTTCTGTGGCTTGCGGCCAAAAACCTGGATTAACTCGATGTCTATATGCCCAAACAGTCGGCTGAAAGCACCTTCATCACGTTGGCTTTTTCTGAGCAGAATACGCCTGAATTTAAATTCAGGATCAAGATCTGCGAAAATTCCGGTTTCATCATAAATCACTTCGCTAAATCCGAGGGCATCCGTATAGAGTGGCAGCGCGGTATCAATGTCACTCACACCAATAATTCCACCGCATACTCCACCGGTGGCGTCGTTTCCATTCTGAAACCATGAGTTTCCTCTTACCAACTGAAAAAGATTGTTGTAAGGGTCTCTCACCTGAAATGTTTTTTCGCCATTTGGCAGAATAAAAAGCTCACTTACGGAGTCAGATTGATTTGTCTGTAATATGTTATAAGCCTTTTCAATATCCCGGCATTTGATCTTTACTGCGTTGATGCCAAGGTCGCCCGGAGAGTGTTCAAAGGAGCATTTAACCGGCTCACGGCTTTTGAATTGCCATATTTCGAAACCGCCGCCGCCATTCATGTTCAGTGCCAAAACAGCCCGGCGGGAGTGTACTTCATTGCCGGTGTAGCGGGTCATAAGTTTGGCTTCTGCAACATCATCAAAAACGGGAACATCCGTTCCGAAGGTGTTTCGATACCATTTCCAGGCATCATTAATATCGGTTACTCCAATTCCAACCTGCTGAATTCCGGTTATGATTTGCGACACTATGATGGGGTTTTTGTTTTAAGTTGACTGAAAGTAATGAATGTAAATCTATGAAATCGTTAAAATAATTATCAAAAAAAAGCCGACCCGGATAAAAATCCGAATCGGCCTGTATGTGATCTACTGATTATCGATGTTAAGGAGCATCCCAGAAAACACGATCGAGCATGGTACGTGTTGGTACGTTGCTTTCATTTCGCTGCAGTTCTGAATCGGGATATCGAACAAGACGAATCATCTGGCCGCCGAGTGCTGAGTTAGCAGGTGCCTGGAATCCGGCATATTGATAATCATACCGGCGGGCATCGTTCCATGCTTCAGGGTTGAGGAACATGGCGATATACTTCTCCTTCATGATCTCATCAATCGTAAGGTTAGCTGCCCCGACGGAAACAGAGGGTTCACTCCAATATGCATCAATGGCTTCCTGGTCAATACCCATTTTTTCCATGTGTGCTCGAATACCATCTTCATAAGCCTGGTAAGCTCGGCCGGTATTGCCCTGTGCAAGCGCTGCTTCCGCTTCAATGAACTTCATCTCGGCAAATGTTGACATTCCCAGTGGTTGAGTTGGCCCCGCAGCATAATAGAACTGCGATCCGGGAACAAGAACGGCTCTTACACCCTGCTCAGGATCGCCACCACGGCCTGCACCGTTACGTGTACCGTAGTACTCACCAAAACGGGGATGATCTTCATTAGCAACCGGCACGGTTATCCGCTCAATTCTTGGATCGAAAACGCCATAGGTTTCACCATTCAGGTGATCGATGGTCTGGCTCGACAGCCATCCGCCAAGTAATAAACCAGCATTGTTTACAGCTGTGCGATACCAGGGATTTTCTGCTGCATTTCCTTCACCTGTGAAGAAAGCCATTTCGAAATCTTCAGCGTTACTGGCGAATGCGTTGTCAACTGCGCTCAGCACTGCGGCCGGATCGTATGATGGCAGCTTGCTATAGTGGTTTAGATAGCGTGCGCGAAGTGCATACGCTGTACGTGTCCACGCAGCAAGATCTCCGCCAAAAATCATGTCATCTGATCCTGGTACAGCGGCTGATTGTGCAGCACCCATTTCGGCGATAGCTTCAGAAAGTGTACTCCGAATTGCCTGATAGATACTTTCAGAGCTATCGTAAACAGGCTGAAGGGTTTCCGGGTTGAATGCATCGGAATAGGGAACATCACCGAACATGTTCACCAAAAGACCAAGGTTGTACGCTTTCATCACCTTAGCAGGTCCGGTGTAGTGTGGTGCACCAATCTCTTCAGCTTGTTCTATCAGGGTGATTAAATCCCCGATATTGAAGTATAGCTGTGACCACGCCGTGCCGTAGGAAATTGCATCGTGAATGTCGGTTCCTGTAGCCTGGTTTGGTGATGCCAGGTGCTGTACAAAGAACGAGGTTGTTCCGCCAACACGGTTTGTGTTCCGTGTGGTTTCAAACGTTGTTTGATACATTAACCCTTCTATCGGAGCCGATGTTGGGTTATTCGGATCTGTGTTTATGTCTAAATAGTCTTCACAACCGGTGGCCATGAAGAACGTCAATAATAAAACAAGTAATAATTTTATGGACTGTTTCATAGTGAAATACCTCATGGATTAAAAGGAGAAGTTGAGTGAGAAGATCAGGCTTCTTGTACCCGGATATGCCAGGTCAACAAGGCCAATCAGGTTACTGCCTGAGCTTACAAAAGCTTCAGGATCGTACTGCGAGAATGGTGTCCACAGCAGGATGTTGTTTGCAGTAACACTGGCTCTTGCACGGCTGAGCGGAAGATTTTCCAGGAATGACTGCGACAGGGAGTAACCAAGAGTAACACTTCTCAATTTTACATAAGAAGCATCTTCTACAGACTGCTCAACTGCAATCCGATACACATTTCTGTGATATCCTGCTCCGTAATCTCTTCCATCACGCGGATCAACACCAATACCCAACCAAACTTCCTGTGTGTTTGGAGTGCCATCAGCAAGAACGCCATCAAACACTTTGTAATCTTCACGATTCAGTGTTTTTGTGGTGTGGCCGAAAGCAGCATCCCATTGGTCGAGTTTGTTGTATTTGTCTACACCGTAAACTACATCGATGTTGAAAGAGAAATCCCAGTTTCGGTAGTCGAACTGATTCAGGAAGTTCCAGGTCCAGTCAGGGGTGGCATCACCTACAATTAGCGGTGTGGAGTTGATCACAGGAAATCCGTTTTCGCCTATTAGAACAGGTAGGCTCTTGTCAAGAACTCGTGAGTCGGGGTCGGCACCAAAACGTGCATAGCTGGTTCCCCAAATGGCTCCGTAAGATTGCCCTGGTATTAACTGCATGAACGGCCTGTTGATGTAGGCTGCAATATTTCCGAGGAAAATGGCATCTACGCCGTCACGAATACTAACTACCTCGTTTCTGTTTGTAGTGAAGTTCGATGTGATATTCCACTGGAAGCTTTGAGTACGAACAGGGTTAGCTCTCAACGTTACTTCAAAACCTTCGTTCTGAATTTCGCCGGCGTTGGTTCTGAACTGAGCAGCACCTGTAGCGTTGGATACCGGCACAGGAATGATCATATCTTTACTGTTTGACTTATAATAAGTAAAGTCAAAACCAAGTCGGTTGTCTAAGAATCTTAGATCGAGACCAATCTCATTCGATGTGGTACGCTCCGGCCTAAGATCGGGTGAGGCAATGGTTGCGCCACGGGTAAAGCCTGTCTGGCCGCCAATCGGGAAGATTGCCGGCGATACAAACACACTCTGTGTGGAGTATGGTGGTGCATCTTTACCTACTTCTGCATAAGATAGGCGAAGCTTTGCATAGGTTACCCATTCGGGCATTTCAAACATGTCACTAAAGATGTAGCCAAGGCTAACCGATGGATAGAAGAATGACCGGTTATCTTCTACAAGGGTGGATGTCCAGTCATTCCGGGCTGTTACATTCAGGTAAACGATGTCTCGCCAGTCGATATTGAAATCGCCATATACACCAACAAGGCGTCGCTGGGTCATTCTTTGAGCGATATCGAGGTTGGTTGCATTACTGAAGTGGCTGAAGCCCGGCACAACAAAACCGGTACCTCTCGCGCGTACAAGGTCGGTTGAACGGTCAAAAACATCACTACCAATCCTTGCGCTAAAACCAATGTCCTGGCTGATATCTCTGTTTAAATTCAACGAAATGTTTGAGGTAAGATCGCGGCTGTTAATACGGGTCTCCTCACGGAAGCCTCCTGCTGAATTCCATACAAATTCGTTTTCAAGTCCAAGAGGGCCCGGCTCAATCTCTGTTCGCTCGTCGGAGTAAGTGTCAATACCAACGAGATAGTTGAGACTTAGCCAGTCGGTAAGCTGGTATGAGACACGTAGATTACCAATAATTCGGTTTACATCATCTTCATATGTATTGGTTCTTGCATCGTAAACGGGATTTCGTCCGGTTCCACGTCCATCTCTGCTATCAGAGCGCATTGTGCCATCTTCATGGCGCCAGTCCGTCACGTCAGCACTTGTATTCCAGTAAGAGAGCCGCTCCATGAAATTCACAAATGGAACTCTGCTGCCACCCGAATTAATATAATTTGCACTTGCAGCGACGGTAAGCGGCCCCTTGAAGAGCTCACCAGAAGCCCGGATTGAGGTTCTGTCCCAATCATTGTTAGGAATTACCCCTTCGTTTTGAGAGTTAGAGATAGATGTAAAGAAAGTAGCTGTTTCAGTACCGCCTGAAACGCTGATAGAATTGTTGATACCAACACCGGTACGCATTGCATTTTCCCAGTTATTAAAATACTCCAATTCTGGTGTTTCACTGAATGGAGCACCCCATGAAGGCCAAAAACCGTCAGGGGCTGAATTAAAACCAAAACCCGGTCCATAAACATCCTGATAATCGGGTGTATTGATGATATCTTCGCGGCTGATGCTGGATGAGAAATCGATTCGAACATCACCTGGTTGACCTCTTTTTGTTGTGATGATAACCGCCCCGTTTGCTGCGCGTACACCATAAAGTGCAGTAGCAGGAGCGCTTTTCAATACAGAAATAGATTCTATGTCTTCTGGATTTATATCGATTGCTCTGTTCGACATGCCTCGTACCCGCCCTGCTGATTCGGTTGTGGAGTTGTCGATAGGCACACCATCAACTACAAAGAGCGGCTGGTTATCGGCTGATGGATCGAGTGAGGTAAATCCACGGATAAAGATTTGAGAACCTTGCCCGGCGCCACCACCACCACGGTTAATTTGCACACCGGAAACCTGCCCTTGAAGTGAGTTTAGGAGGTTATTACTGCCTGCGCGCCCAATGTCTTCTGCTGTAACATCCTGAATGGCATAACCGAGAGCGCGGCGCTCTCTTTCAATACCAAAAGCGGTAACCACAACTTCATCGAGTTCGCGGGTTGATACAGCAAGTTGAACGTTCACTTCGGTATTTTCACCCTCAGTAACGGTTATTGACGGCCTTTGGGTTATGTAACCAATAAAGCTGATTTCAAGCTGGTAATCGCCGGCTGGTATTTCAGAAATCGTAAATAATCCGTCAATATCAGTAGCATCACCAATGCCGAGACCGCGAACCAGCACGGTTACCCCAACAAGTGGCTCACCTGTTTCAGCATCAGTAATTCTTCCGGTTACAGTACCCTGCATGGCTGCCGCATTTGCAGCAACAACGGTTTCTTCATGGCTGAAGATCATTGTCCTGTTGTTCTCGCTCATGGTTACTTTGAGGTTGGTATCCTCAAGCAGTTTTGCAAGAACATCAAAAACATACTCATCGCTGCCTGAGTAGGTAACGGTTTTGTTGTCTGTTGATTGAGTATCGATAGAAATGTCTACTTTGAGTTCATCTGCGAGGCGATGCAACACATTTATGAGTGGCATATTTTCTACCTCAAGAGAAACTCTTGGTTGATTTGAATCTTTCTCTGTTACGTAAAGTGCAGAGATTTGCGCAAGCTGGCTATCCTGATACGAAATTGCCGCGCTGTTAGGTGTATAAGCACTGCCGGCCAGAAGGGCTGTTGGCAATGCAAATAAGAGACCGGAAACGGCGAGGCAAATCCATGATCGTAACCATCGGGATTTGGTTGTTGTATCGTTGCTCATCATTCGCTGTGGTTTGTTATTGGTTGGTTATTGTTTAGAAGTCCAGGAAATTTTTTTCGCACTACGGTCCATCACATAATCAATGTTCAGTGTTTGAGAAATAATGGATAACAAATCATGCAGATCACTTCTTGAGAGATCCGCACTAAGTGTGAGTTGATTAAGTTCTTGCTCTGCAGAGGTTAACGATATATTGTAAAGGCGCTCTAAAGTTCGGCTTACCTGCCAGAGCGGCTCATTATCAAAAAAAAGTTTTCCATCAATCCAGCTCAGATAGTTAATTACAGGTGCATTTTCTATGATGATTTCATCGGAGGCGGGATAGTATAACGCGAAATTATTTCTCGAGAGAGTGGTTCGAATACCTTCATTCAGAGAACCGTTTCTGCTCTCGAATGCAACAGTACCCTCAGAAACGGCTATTTGTATGTTGCCCGCACCCTCATCCATTTTTACGTTAAACTCGGTTCCCAATACGTGGATTGTTGCCTGATCAACTTGCACAGAGAATGGTTTTTGTGGATCTGGTGCTATTTTAAACCAGGCTTCACCATTCAGTTGAATATGGCGTTTATCCGGCAGGAATGTTTCCGGTACCCGGATTTTGGAATTAGAGTTGAGCCGAATTTGTGACCCATCAGAAAGTGTAATAATACGATGCTGTTCGTCGCCCGTACTGATTGTACGATAAACAATTTCAGCAGGGTTCGTTTCGTCAAGACTATTTGTTTGATAGATGATTGCCGCAGTAATCATTGACATACAGATTATTGCAACAACGGCCAGTTTGATTTTCCACCCCGAATGCCTTGTAGTGTTGTGGCCAACTGTTTTTCTGCGGCTTTGCTTAATTCTGGTAAGGATTTCATCTGATGATACATCAGGAGTAAGCAGCAGATTGTCGCTATCGGAGTAGCGTGCTATGTCTTTCTCAGTTTGTTCTTCAAAATATTTTTTTCCTTCGCTGGTAGTAAACCAATGGTATACCTGCTTTATCTCAGCAGAATTACATTGATTTCGGAAAAATTTTTGAAGCAGTTCCTGATTCAAAAGGAAGAGTTATTTTCAGTTTGTAAAGGTGAGACACCACAAGAGTAAAAAAGTGTGGTGGAAAAAATGAAATTAGTTAATTTATTTTCCTGAGAGGGGAAGTTAAGGGCCGGTTTCTATTTAAAGGCCTTCTGTGGTGGTATATCAGCATGATCATTCAAATACTGCCTGATGAATTTTGAAGCGTGATAATACTGAGACTTCACCGTATTTATGGTAATGCCCATTTCTTTAGCTATTTCGCTATTACTCATCTCTTTTTCAGATTTCATTTGAAAGATTTCCCGTTTGCCTTCGGGGAGTTCGGCCAGGGCCTGAAGCAAAATTTTCCTGTATTCGGAGTAGAGAATAACCTCTTCGGTTCTGTTTACCGGTTTTATTTTCTGCTGTTCAAGCTGAATATGCCTTAACACTTTTCGTTTTTTATTTCTGATCATATTCAGAACATGGTTGCGTACGGAAGAGAAGAGATAATTTTTAATATCACTATTTACCGAGAAACGATTATCCCAAAGCTTTACGAAAACATCGTGAACAGCATCTTCAGAGAGCTCTTTACTCTTCAGATATTTAAATGCAAAACTGTAAAGGCGTTTGTGATAGTGATGATAAATAAGCTCAAAGGCATCATCCGATCCGGATTTGAGCTTGGCTAATAAAATTTTATCATCAAGTTGGAGCATAAAGAGCGTGCCGGCAAAATTACAGTTAACGGAACAGTGCAGCTTGTTTTCTATCAGTACTCAGTTTCTAAACTCTGAGACTTCGGAAGTCTTAAAAAACAAACCATTGATTGAGCATGAACTAATATGGTAACGAAGTATGCAATAGAATAGATAACCGTGAGTAAAAAACCAACTTTTTATAAGCCGGAATTAAATCAACAGGCTGGATGCGCTTCTACTCGAATGTAAAAGAGGGGTTTTTATGTTGAGGCAGCCGTTTTTTTTCAATGAATTGCTTGTAGTACTCTTCAACATCGCTTAAGGTATCTACATCATCAGGGCCAAGATCCCATCGAATGGCTCTGAATCTCGGGAAGCGAAGTGTATAGCCGGCTTTGGTTCGTTTGTTAACCTGCACTTCATCGAACTCAATTTCTACAACAAGTTTTGGTAACAGCCCAAGTGTGGGGCCATATCGTTCAACGGTTATCTCTTTTATCATGCGATTCATTCTCTTCAGTTCGTCATCGCTGTAACCGCCGTATGCTTTCCCGATGGGAATGAATTCCTCTTCATAACGCTCATCATCTTTAACCGAGATGCCCAGCGTAAAATCGGAGTAGGTACCGCCCCGTTTGCCGCTGCCGGCATGGGCATACATCATAATGGTATCGAAAGACCCACCCGGTTTCTTTACTTTTAGCCATGACTTTTTCCGTTGGCCATATTCATAAACACTCTCTTTCAGTTTCAACATGAGGCCTTCGTTGCCATGTTCCAGGGCACGTTTGAAAAGCGTATCAACATCATCCTCATTCTCAAGGCTGTTTTGTGATGTTATCGGGAGTGTATATTTACCGGCAACATCTTCAAGCAGTGCTCTTCGCTCTGTTAATTTTAGATGGAAAATAGGTTCATCATCTGTGTAGAGAAGATCGTAAGCGATGAACAATACAGGATATTGAGATAGTACTTTTTTGCCGGGTTTTTTAATTCCCATGCGCTTTTGAAGCAGCTGGAAGGGGAGTATGGTGTCATCCTTATACACACAGATTTCACCATCAAAAACGGTAGCAGGGAGCTCTCTTTGGCTGAAAAACTCTACAATATCCGGAAAAGAGTTTGTGATATCATTCAAGTCACGCGAGAAAATTTTGATAGTATCTCCATCAACATGAAGCTGTGCCCGCATGCCGTCGAACTTCTCCTCGGCAACATACTGCGCAAGGTTTTCTACCGCTCTGCTTTCAATGGGTGATGCAAGCATGAATGAGAGTGGGGTATAAAGTGTAAATCGTGCTTCATCAAGCCGGTTTTCTTTGGCCAGAGCAGCCGTTTTGCCGAGGCTTCCGGTTATCATATGTGCATATCGAACGGCTTCACGATCCCGGCCAAACGCTTTCGCGATGGATGCCACCACACTTCGGGTTTCAAAGCCAATTCGGAGTGAGCCTTGCCCCAACATTCGGATGAAATATTTGATCTCGATGGGCGCCATTTTTCTCCACGTATTGTGCAGAATCTCTTTTTTTTGATCCCGCCCGGATGCACTATACAGGTTCACAGCAATCTCCTGAATGTCATCCAGGCTCAGATTTTCCGGAACTCTTTTTTTGATGGCTGCGGGAATATTTTCCATCAGCCGTTCAATAGTTTCTGAGCTGCTGCCTGTTGCCGTTCGGCACGGTTTGAAAACCCTGTCATAATCAATTTCGCAAAACTCAGCAGCGGCAAGGCCACTGGTACGGCTGCCAACCGATGCCCGCTTGCCGGATAACTCAGAAAATGCACCCTCTCCGATAAATTGTGCAGCAAGATTTAGTTCATCTGCCGTTTCAAGTGCAGCGAGATAATCGGCAAAAAGCCTGGTTTTGGCATTACTTCCTCTTGTTTCTCTTATTTTTTGAACAACGGTGCAGAATTGCAGAAATGTGGTTGCCATGGTCAATCCTCCGGCTCAGCTTCCATTTCAAGGTAGGCGCTGTTGATGTTTTCCTGCTCCAGATAGTGCTGCACTACGGCCGGATTGGGTGTATGGGTGATGTACACCTTTCCGGGATTCAGCTTCTTGCAGAAATCAATCAATTCAAAAAAATCGAGGTGGTCTGAAATGGGTATCAGTTTGTCAACGGTCAGTTGCGTTCGGCGCGATTCGTTTGCTGCCCAGCCCGAACAATAGGCCACTTTTGTCTTTTTTACGTTTGATGCAAACCCGCTTGATAGTGCAGATGACGGTGCGATCAGAATTTTTCCCTCACAGGTTCCTCTGTCGTAAGCTGAATAGTTACCGAGATCAATTCCGTGGGCATCGTAAACTGAACAAAGTTTGTATCCGGCTCCGTGAATCATTACGGGATGGCGTAATGGTGCCAGCAGATGCATGATCTCCTGCGCTTTCCCGAGATTATAGGCAAGAAAAATGGGCGTTTCACCGGCCTGCAGTGTTTCCAGAGCAAAGTTTTGAATTTCTTTTGTAAGCTCTTCGTACGATTTCCACTTGTAGATCGGGAGGCCGAATGTGGCTTCTGTAATTAAAAAATCAGCACTTGTGGGCGACTCAAATCCCTCCGTTGCCGGGGAGGGTGGTGTGCGGTAATCTCCTGTGTAGAGAAGTGAGCCGGCGTCCGATTCAACATAGATCATTGCCGAGCCGAGAATATGGCCGGCAGGGTAGAGCGTTACAGTGCATTTTGGCAATTCCAGCTTTTCACTAAAATCCAGAACAGTTTCACTTCCTTTATAACCCCGAAGTTTTAAGAGTTCGAGCGTGGCCTTGGTAGCACATGCTCGTGTGGCTCTGTTTCGGGGCATGTGGTCGGCATGGGCGTGGCTGACAAATGTCTGTTCAGCTTTGGGATGGTAGCCATCCAGACTGATGCCCAATTCGGGAAAATAAAGTCCGTGATAACCGGTTTTCTGAAATTTCATGTAAACCGCCGCTCTGTAGTTATGCAGCCTGTGTACGCTCGAGTAACAGATAAGTGAGCATGAAAAGAATCAGGCCGATGATGATCATGTTTGCGGCAACATAACGAATTTTTCTGCTTACCTGTTCGCCACCGGCAAGGATGGCTTTTGAAGTATGGGGCCAGAGAACCAACAGTTGTCCTGCCATGTAAATGATAAAGAGAGACCAGATAGAGAATAGCAGTTCAACCCAGGAAAACGGGAAAAATGAGAGGATAAAACCGGGAATGGTAAAGAGCAGCAGATATTTGAGCACGGTGCGCCAGATACGCGGTGGTTTAGGTTCCTGAGCTGCCGTTTTCAGATACGTATCAATCGATGATGTTTTGAACAGCAAATAGATGCCATAACTCAACAAAAGAGCCCCGAGTGAAACGTAATATGCAGTAAACCACTGTGCTGAGAAATTTTCCATGAAATAAAATCGGTGTTATTTAAACTTACCTGATAGGGTTCATTAATGAATCAGGCATGATGGTTGAAGGATGTACAAATCACTCAATCAAAACACGCTTCTCATCTGTTTTGAGATGATCTGGAAGGGTGTCGCAAATAATCTGTTTAAATGCCTGAATTATGGTTGGTTTTAGATGTTTTCGCCCGTAAACCAATCGCACTTTTCGGGAGGGTACAGGTTTTTCAAACTCTTTTATGACCGCATTCGCACATTTTCCGTCAAATTCCCGAACAGCAAGCCATGGGAGGAGGGTCATCCCAAAATTTTGCTCAACCAGTTTTTTTAGCGTTTCAAGGTTGCCGCTTTTAAATTCAATGTCCGAGCGGTTTTTCTTATCGGGTTCTTTACATAGCTTTACGGTTTGGTCACGGAAACAGTGCCCTTCATTTAAGAGCCAGATGTTGGTTCGGTCGAGGTCATCAACCGTAAGTAACTCCTTATCTATGAGCGGGCAATTTTGTGAGAGATATCCCACAAAAGGTTCAACGAAAAGGTCTTCTGTATAGATAAAACTCTGCTCTACAGGTGTGGCGAGAATACCGGTATCAAGCTTATCATCAGCAAGCTGTTCAAGCAGTTCAGCGGTAAGCATCTCTTCAATTACAATTTCCACTTTTGGATGCGTTTCAAGAAAAGTTCGCAGAAAGATTGGTACAAGATAGGGCGCAATTGTGGGGATAATGCCAACTTTAAACGTACCCTGAAGTTCCTCTTCCTGAAAGTTGGCGATATCTTTAAGCTGCCGTGCCTCTTTAAGAATAACCTGAGCTTGCGCGATTATTTTTTCGCCGATAGGTGTAGGAATAACCGGTGTTTTTGTGCGGTCGAAAATCATCACCTCCAGCTCATCTTCCAGTTTATGGATCTGCATACTGAGCGTTGGCTGGG
>SLLL01000118.1 GCA_007134085.1 Balneolaceae bacterium | reverse complement strand
CAGGCAGAACTTTACCGGAAGCGAATAATTATAATATTCGGGAGATCGTAGTCCACAAGAATTATGGAGTCATTTATGAGGTCAATCAAGAATCAATCGAAATACTTACTGTTCGCCATTTTCGTCAAAAATTTTCTGCTTCAAAGTTACGTTAGCCTTATAAATTATAATTGTTTCTAAATTCTATTATTGGTGCTAAAAACTCCACTGAAAATCCTATTACTACCATTACTCATCATGCTATCAACTGCATGTAATTCAACAACAGATGAAACGGTTTGTCTTGCTATTTTTATCTCGATTGGGATTGAGGTTACTGATCAGTCCGGTAATCCTGTCGCGTTGGATGAACTTACAGTAGCTAAATCGGGAAATGGTACAGTGATAGACATCTGTGAAACTGAACCTACGTTTTGCGAAGAGTCCGATCTTCCTGGGAATTCTGAAATGGGCCAATACATAATATTTCATGATGGGTTACGAAATGAAATTTCAGGTAGATCATTAGATATAACCGTATCAGGAAAAAAAGGGGCGGCAGAATTTCAGAGGCCTTATGTGATTGGAGATAACGGCTGCAATGTTGAGCTTTTGAGCGGAGATACGCAGGTTATTTTGGAGATTTGATGTGACGGAAAGGAAAAACGGAAAACGTGAAACTGCAGACGTGAAACATTTTTTGCCAATAGTTTAGCTGGTTTCCAGCTTCTAATCTTGTATTGAGAATATTAAACGAAGTTTAGAAATGTGTACTTTATACTTAAGTTTTGCTTAAAGCTTAAAATAATTACTTTCTCGTATGGAGCGTATTGTAAATATTGCAAAAAATAAAAAAGAAGCTGAGGAGTGGGATATTCTGCAACAAATCTCAATGACCCCACGAGAAAGACAAGAGGCTGCCCGAATTTTAAAAGAGAGAGTATTTGGAACGAATGTTCCTGATGTGAGAGAAGCCGAACGTAAGAAGGATATATATGAGTCCTAATGCATACTCAACAGATTGTAATGAATTTATATCACTACTTAATAGGCACAATGTTAGATGGGTGATTGTTGGCGGCGAGGCGGTTATCTATTATGGATATGTACGCCTGACAGGTGATGTTGATTTTTTCTACAGTACAGATAAAGTAAATATTGATAATTTGCATTCAGCCTTAAGAGAATTTTGGAGTTACAACATACCCGGGAATATTCAAAAAAAAGATTTAGAAGAAGAGGGGAACTTCATCCAATTTGGTGTGCCTCCAAATCGAATTGATTTGATGAATAAAATTGATGGCGTACGGTTTGAAGAGGTTTGGAACAACCGCTTGACTGAAGAAATTGAAACTGATCAGGGTAACATAACTGTGTACTATATTGGCCTAAATGAACTAATCAAAAACAAGAGAAAATCAAATCGGCCTAAAGACTTGGAAGACTTAAAATTCCTTGAGTCAAGGTTATAGTAATAGCAAAGTATATCGGTAGACGTGAAATACGTTTAGTCAAAAATACGGTGAACCCCATTTTCTAATCTTACAAAGAGAATTCTAATCGAAGTTTAGAAATGCGTATGTTTGATGTTTCACACCTCACGTTTGCCTTTTCACTAAACCTTTGCCATGAAATTAATCTTTCTATCTCTCGCCATTTTCAGTATAAGTGCTGCATCATACGCCCAAACCAATATTCTCGTTGTCTATCACAGCGAAACGGGAAACACAGAGCAGATGGCATTGGCAGTTTATGAGGGAGCTTCATCTGTTGAGGGAGTTGATGTTGAATTGCGAACTGTTGCTGATGCAGAGGAAGCAGGCCTGTTACGCGCTGATGCTATCATCGTGGGCAGCCCGGTTCATAATGCAAATGTATCATCTGAAATTTCGGCTTTTATGGCATCATGGCCGTTTGAAGGCCAGCCGTTGAAGAATAAACTCGGAGCGGCGTTTGTGACGGCAGGAGGGATGTCGGCCGGGGAGGAGATAGTTCAGATGAACATCCTTCAAAGTATGCTGGTTTTCGGAATGATAGTGGTTGGCGGGCCGGACTGGACCCAGCCGTTTGGGGCATCTGCCATTACTTATGAACCGCCATTCAATCTGTCTGAATCCGAAACCATTGCACCACAATTCTTAGAAAAGGGCAGGGCTTTGGGAGAGCGTGTAGCGATTATTAGTTTGAAGATGAGTAATTAACGTGAATTCGAGATAACTACTATAGTTTGAAAATACTCGCCCTTTAAGAGGCTGTGAATAGTTGCCACAGAGTCACGGAAATACTCTGAATAATCCGTGATTTTCTGCGTTTCCGTGGCAATAAAGCATGTTTTCAAACTATTTTTATTTATTGATAAGTAGTATTCTCAGAGCCTCTCAATAGGGGGACTAGTTAAGCTTACGTTAAATAAGAGTACGTCCCACCAAATCAATCGGTTTGTTGCGTAATTGTAAACAGAGTTGGCTGCGAGAGATTAACGGATAGGTTACTGACAGTTCGAAGGTCGATTTGAAGAGTTTCATCTTCGTTTGAAAGTATCCATGTAACATTATCGCGGGCGAAATCAATTTCCCAGGCAAGATTTACGCTTTGGCTGGCTCCGGGCCTTACCCTTAAGCTCCAAACCGGGTTTTGAGTGAACGGGTTTCGGTAATCATACAATAACGGCCTGTCTGCACCATCAAACCAGGAAAACAGAACACCATCGGGTGGAGGAGGGGGAGCTTCCAGGTCGATGAACGTATCAAACCCATCCGTTGCGCCGGATTTTTGGCCAAATTCAAGCTCAGAGATAAACTGACCGTCAGAAATGGTTAACAGAACACGGGTATCATTTCCGGCAAGGGCGAAGTTGGCAGAAACCTGTGTGTTTTGTGTGAGCGTAATTTGTAACGGGTTTTCTGTGGATTCCACATCGCCCGACCAGTGCGTAAAAACCCAGTTATCATTAGCCACAGCAAGCAGTTCAACTATGCCGCTGCCGGTTTGTATCACTGTGCCACCAGTGGAAGGCAGTGCATTTGTTGAGATAATAAATGCACCCTCACTCTCTTCAAAAATATTGCAGCTGCTTATTGCCGGCATCATGATAAGTACAGCTGCCAGCAGGAAAGCGTAGTGCCAGTTTTTATTTACAGATCTCTTTCCGGACATAACTATTTTTATTTAATGAGTGAAATTTTTCGAATTTGAGATTCCCCACCTGCAACAAAGCGAACGATGTAGATACCGGTTGAGAGGTGTGCAGCATCAAAGTTAACTCTGTACTCTCCCGGTGTCTGAACCTCATTGGTGAGGATCTGAACCCGGCGCCCGATTGTATCGAACACTTCGAT
>SLLL01000121.1 GCA_007134085.1 Balneolaceae bacterium | reverse complement strand
TGTCGAGCGTGGTATGGATTACAAGGCCATCTGTATAGATGTTGTAGGCGTTACCGTCGAGAGAGGGCGTGTTTCGTAACAGGCGGGTAACCTCCTGACGAAGATGTTCCCGAAAATAGGGGGCAGGGCCTTCGCTGCCGGTAAGGCGGTTGTAGTTTGTGGAGATCGGCATTCTTCTTGCCAGCTCCGACTCTTCTGCGGTAATAAAACCGTATCTCGCCATCTGGCTTATTACCAGATTTCGCCGCTGAATGGCACTTTCTGGATTTCTTCTGGGATTGTACCACGATGTGGCTCGCAGCATACCGGTAAGTGTAGCCGCTTCATGTATGGAGAGTTCAGACGGCGTCTTATTGAAAAAACGGTGCGATGCCATACTGATACCGTATACATCTTCCCCAAAAGACACAGTGTTTAGATAGAGTTCAAGAATCTCATCTTTTGAATAGACTGATTCGATTCGCCTTGCGATGATCATCTCACGGAATTTGTCCGCCGCCAGATAAAAGAAACCGCCATTTTCCCGTGGATATAAATTCTTGGCAAGTTGCTGTGTGATGGTGCTTCCGCCTCCGGCATTTTGTCTGAGCAGGATAGAGCGTACAAATACCCTGACGAGTGCCCTGTTATCGATGCCGTTATGATCATAAAACCGAACATCTTCAACAGCGAGAAGAGCATCAACAACGATTGGATTTACAGATTCGAGATGTACTTCTGCGCGGTTTTGAAGGTAATAGGTGCCAATAAGGCGGCCATCAGCCGAGTAAATTTGTGAAGCTTGCTGATTTCTGATTTCAGACAGTTCTGCTCTTTCGGGTACCGGCCCGAAAAAGCTGTTCCAGATCAGTACCAAAAAGATGGTGCCAAATAGTATCCCCGCAGTAAATAAGCCGGCCAACCCTTTGATTAGCCATGTTTTGTATGATTGAGCCTTTTTCTTACGCATTGTGTAGTTTACTTTTCCAGCCGCTGTATATACTAACGTAGTTTAGCGATGTTCCGCCTTTAATGTTTTGATATTTCACTCAAAAAAAGAAAACTCACGGGCGTTTTACCGCCACGATAGCCCCACGGAGACGCCTTCGCAAATGTGGCTTCATCTGATTTAGCAACCTTCACAGCGTGCTTGCACCTTGAAGCGTTGCGGATTGAAGCTGACTACCCATCATATCTCCAATAGTTAAGGCTGAATTGATAAAGCAACTGATTTAAACTACTGCTATCTTTCGAGCCAAAATAAAGGCTGTAAACTCAATAAAGATTTATGAAAAACGCGATTATAAAAACAGAAAAAGGGGACATGGAAGTAGAGTTTTTTACTGAAGATGCCCCCGGAACAGTTGATAATTTTGTAACCCTCTCGAAGAAAGGGTTTTATGACGGGCTGACATTCCACCGCGTCATTCCCGATTTTGTGATTCAGGGCGGCTGCCCGAAAGGTGATGGCACCGGAAGCCCGGGCTACAAAATAGATTGCGAGCTCGATGGTGAGAATCAATATCACGACAGAGGGGTGCTTTCAATGGCACATGCCGGGCGAAATACCGGCGGCTCCCAGTTTTTTATCTGCCACAGCAGAAGAAACACAGCCCATTTAGACAGAAACCATACCGTATTCGGGAAAGTAGTAAAAGGCCTTGAGGTTATTGATGATATTCGTCAGGGCGACAAAATCGAGAAAATTGAAATTCTTGATGGCGAATAGGGCCTGATTGTGCTAAAAAAAGCAGGTGTAACCCATCTGCTTTTTTTATTGATACAACCACTGATCGATAAGATACACAGCCCCAAAAATAATTGTCAGCATCGAAAGGCTAAGAAGTGGTTCCCAGATTACAAAGCCACCTATAGTTCCAAGTACCGCTCCAAGATACTGGATGGTTTTTAGCTGCTCGTTTGTGGCATTGCGGATCATCTTTTCCAGCTTCTGCTCATCGTACTTACGCAGGTTTTCTTCCACAAGATGCTGAACATTAAGCTGATTAATCAGTTTGAAAACCGCAGTGGTAATCAATTCATCAATCTGTTTACTGTTTGCCTGAATGGTTTTGGGCAGGCCATCCAGATAATCTTCTACAAAGCCGATATTTTTTTCGGCGGAGAGCGGCACATTTCCGAGAAGCTCCTCAATAAATTCCTGCAGCGATTGCCCTCTGAAGTAAGTGTAGGTTTTGAGTGCGGCTCTTTCGAGAATTTTATCCTGCAGGGCATCATCCAGTTCATGAAGCAGATGAGAGCTCACTTTCTTTTTAAATTCAGGATTCTCTGTCATTGATTTTACGTAATCAATAATCCAGACTTTCAGATCATTCCGAAACTCTTTTTTTGCCGTTACCCGCTCAACATGACGAAGGGCCAGTTTGCGATACCGGCTGATCGCTTTCGATTCGCCAATTTTTTGTTTGATGAGCTCCGGATTGATCAGATCATCAGAAACTGCAGTAGCCAGGCGATAGGCAATTCTCTCTTTATGAGCCGGAACAAGGCCCTGGCCAAGCAGCGGGCGCTTATTCAGAGGCCTGAACAACATGGTGATGGCAATCCAGTTGGTGAGGAATCCAATCATGCCACTTACAGAGATTATCCGTAATAACCCCTCAAAAAACAGCGGATATCCAAAGAGGGTTGCGGTATAACCGGGAAAATCCCAAAAGAATGAGAAGATAAAAAGGCCAATTAACAACCAGGGAACAGGTTTAAGGTAGCGAAGAATAGCCGGCGCTTTCGGCTTTTGCGCAGGTTTTAAAACCGTGCTTTTCTCTTTTTCATCCTCATCAAATTCAAGGTAAGATGAAAGAATGGTGCCCAGTTTTGCAAAGTGGTTCTTTTCATTACCGGTATGTTCACTGTTTTTCTGCAGCTCACTCATAGAATAATCAGTTTGGTGATACGTGTCTTTAAGACGTTATAACTGCACGTACAGTTTCAGGCGAAAGAGAGATTCTGTTCTCCAGATGTTTCAAATCAACAAGTTTCTGTTTCAGGGTTGCTGCCCGGTTGCCAAGTGTTTTAACCGGCTGAAGTGGGGTTACGATTGTTCCCTTCACAGAGATCCACTTTTTCTCTATCCAGTAATCAAGTTTTTCACCAAAACCGGACGGCCTGCAAACACCCATCTCATAGAGATTTTTGCCAAGGTCAGCCACTGTGTAGCATGGCCTTAAAGTATGTTCTCCGTCCGTATCATAACCTTCAGAAACAGGATAAAAATAAACTTCCGGTTTCAAATCGTTCTCGAAGGTTCTTTCAGCAGTACCAGGAATTGTAATAGCTTTTATTGTATGAGAGTAGATCAACCGATAAAGATCACCAAGTG
>SLLL01000157.1 GCA_007134085.1 Balneolaceae bacterium | reverse complement strand
ATCATTATATCCGGCAGTGTAAAGGTGTACCGCACGGATGATGATTTCAAGGAGATTTTACTTTACTACCTTACGGAAGGAGAAACCTGCATTATGTCGCTTTTTGGCGGGATGTACAATGAAACAAGCAAAGTGAAAGCCGTTGCCAGCGAAAATAGTGAAATTTTGATGCTGCCCGTTTACAAAGCCGGTGCTTTGATGAAGACCCACCCCGACTGGATTGATTACATCTTCAGCCTTTATCACCAGAGATTTACTGAATTGCTGGATGTTGTTAATGCCGTGGCATTTAAAAAACTGGATGTCCGCCTGCACGATCTCATCACAAAGCGAGCGGAAATAAACGGTTCAAAAACCATATCCATCACGCACGAAGAGCTTGCAAATGAGCTTGGTACAGCAAGGGTTGTGGTTTCACGCCTGCTGAAACAGATGGAAAAAGAGAAGTTGGTAAACCTGGGGAGAAATCAAATCACTCTTCTGTAACAAAAGTAACTGAGTTTAAGAATCGGGCTCCTTAGATTTGTACTGTTCTTTCAAATTAACTTATATAAACACAATGCTTAGTGCAGTAAAACAAAATCTCCTAACAAACTGGCACCCTATGCGATGGGTTGCCCTTGGCATAGCCGTAATTCTTGGCTTTAACTGGCTGATAAATGCAGCGCCTGTATCCGGCTTCATTGCTTTGTTCTTCCTGTTTCAGGCAGTAACCAATACCGGTTGCCTTGTCGGGCAGTGCGCACCTTCAGCGAATCAATTTAACAACGAGGACGAAGAGATTACGTTCGAAGAAATCAAAAAATAGATCAAAAGAAATATGGAAACAGAAGTAAAAGAGAAAAGCTTTTCAGAGATCATTAAAGGTGATACACCCGTTTTGGTGGACTTTTATGCCGACTGGTGCGGGCCCTGTAAAATGATGGTACCGATTTTGAAAGATGTGAAGCAGCGATTCGGTGATAATCTCCAAATCATAAAGATCGATACGGAGAAAAATCCTGCCGCGGCTATACATTATCAGGTTCGCGGAATCCCTACACTTTTGCTGTTTTATAAAGGGCACATCATCTGGCAACAGGCAGGTGTAGTGCAGGCAAATCAGCTCGAAGCAATTATCAAACAAAAACTATCCGATCATGCAGACCTCTGAAGAACATCATTATAATGTAGATATTGACTGGAAAAGCGGACGTGTTGGAAGTATGAGTTCTCCGGAGCTTGAAGAATCGCTCGAAATAGCCACCCCACCAGAATTTCCGGGCGGTGTTGAGGGTATCTGGAGCCCGGAGCATCTGTTTGTGGCATCAGTCAGCAGCTGTTTTATGACCTCGTTCACTGCCATCGCAGAATATTCAAAGTTTGAATTCGAAAGCCTAAAAGTAAACAGCTCGGGCGTAATGAGTCGCGAAGACGGCAAATATGTGATGAGCAAAGTTATTTTAAAACCGGTACTCGAAATCTCTGATGAGAAATATGAGAAGAAAGCATATCGCCTGCTCGAAAAAGCGGAGGAGATCTGTTTGATTTCACGTTCTATCAAATCAGAAATTGAGTTTCATCCGCAAGTTCGATTGTTGGTTAACGACTGATCCGGAAATATTTCAATAACCTCAGTTTGAATATAAAATCTGATGTAAAAATTTCTCTCTTAATAAAAGGGGATTAGAGGGATGTCTATGAGGTTTACAACAGATGGAAGGACACCCCTCTAAATCTCCCCTTATTAGGGGAGACTTCTCTTGATGTAAAATCGTAATGCTACCAAATAGCGTTATTGGAATGATAACTTGTACAGGTTGCAGAACTCTTTTTTTTATATCATTCAGATCCATTTCAACGAACCAGAGAAGATATTTTTATGCGATTTGAAACCAAAGCCATTCACGCCGGCCTTTCGATAGGGAATCCCTCGAAAGCCATTATTCCACCAATTTCACCAAGTACCATTTTTGAGATTGATGCGGAAGGCAGAAATGATGAGGACCTGCACTACACCCGGCTTGGAAACCCCAACCGGTTACAGTTTGAGCATCTTCTTGCCACTCTTGAAGAGGGTGAGGCTGCGGCGGCTTTCTCATCAGGCATAGCAGCGGCAACGGCGGTACTGCAGGCACTCGATCCGGGTGATCACATCATCATTCCTGAGGATGTGTATGCCGGCAATCGGAAAATGGTGACCGGAATCATGAATCGCTGGGGGCTGGAGTCGTCTTTCATTAACATGACTTCTCTCGAAACAATCGAATTTCACATCAAACCGAATACAAAACTGATCTGGGTTGAAACTCCATCGAATCCGCTGATGCGCATTACCGATATTGCTGCCGTTGCAAAACTTGCGGCATCCTGTGGTTTAAAAACAATTGTTGATAATACGTGGCCAAGCCCGGTAAATCAACTTCCACTTGCTTTGGGTGCAGATTTGGTTCTCCATTCCACATCAAAGTATTTTGGAGGGCATAGCGATATTCTTGGTGGCGCGATTGTGGCAAAAAGGAAGGACGATTTTTTTGAGCGAATCACACTGATTCAAAAAATGGGGGGTGCAGTTCCTTCCCCGCAAGATTGCTGGATGCTAAGCCGAAGTACACGAACGCTTGCATACCGGATGCGTGGGCACAATGAGCATGCCGCGAAAGTGGCGGATTTCTTAAATGACCATAAAAAGATTGCGGAGGTTTTCTATCCGGGCCTTAAAACGCATCCCGGCCATGAGATTGCCAAAAAACAGATGAAGGGATTTGGCGGAATGATCTCCTTTCTGATTGATGGCGGCCAAGCGGAAGCGATTGCCGTTGTTGGAAGATCCAGGCTGATTAAGCGCGCCACAAGCCTCGGTGGTGTGGAAAGTACATGGGAGCACCGCCAAAGCAGCGAAGGAGAGGGTTCCGTTACCCCGATGAATATGATTCGCATCAGTATTGGCCTGGAACATCCCGATGATATTATTGAGGATCTAGACATGGCTTTGGTAGGGTAGATCTGCCAAATGCCGAGAGAAAAGCCTCATTGAAGCGTCTGCAAGACCTTCAATCGTGGCGGGTTTAAGCACCGTGCCTTAATGGAGAGATATGGTATTTCTTGATATAGCATGGAGTTTTGTACTACTGAATAGCTTTTTTCTGTTTTTGAAATAATTACGGGTAAAAGAAATACCATATCTGGTGCTCGAAATCCACAACGCTACGAGGTACAAGTACGCTCGCAGGTTGTTTTGAGTTACCACTTCTATGTAACTGTTGAAGTCCCCATCCATAATAATCGATCTCGAACAATGAATGTCACAAGCAAGATGCTTGCGCCATTTTTTGCTATAAAAAAAGCCGCACCATTAATCCATTATAAGATGTCTGGAGCAGCT
>SLLL01000054.1 GCA_007134085.1 Balneolaceae bacterium | reverse complement strand
TATGTGCGTGGACACAAGGTAAGCGGAAATGCAATGTGCTACCGGAAGAAACATGTTCTCCATCATGCAACGCTCCTGGTACATGCCGATCTCGAACGGCTCCTTCCGGCAATAACCGCCGCGGATCTTCCTATCCGGACGCATGCAGTCGCTTCAAAACGTGCTCGTGTTGCGAATCTGAGTGATTTTGTCGAGCATCTACAGACAGAAACTGTCTCGGATTGCATTGTATCTGAGTTCATGAATGTGTACCCTGACGCCGTGCTGCGTCCGTTCCCGGGCAGAGACGAAACCTGTGTCAGGGAAGGGGTCGAGCGACATGCAAGTTGGGAATGGGTATTTGGCAGGACGCCGCGCTTCGAGTATTGTGTGGGACAGAGTCACGGTATAGAGGTCGCGTCGGGGTTTATCCGGTCGGTGCCCGACGGGTTGCGTGCGTCGCCGTCTGCTTCAGACCTTGTGGGGCGACGATTCGACCCGGGACCGCTTGAAGCTTTATACTACGATAGTAACGGAACTAACTGAAAACGTAACAAACAATTTTGACCAGGAGCGAGAACGAACATGGCAAGTAAAGATAAAGATGGCAAGTCAAAGTCCGGTTCGGAGACGGCCGTGTCCATGAAAGTGGATTCCTACGACAAGGAGTTCCTTCATGAAGCGCTGGAGAAGATGCTTCTTATCCGGCGTTTCGAGGAAAAGTCGGCTCAGATGTACGGGCTCAGGAAAATCGGAGGATTCTGCCATCTCTATAACGGGCAGGAAGCCGTCGCGATCGCCGCGGCAATGGCAGCAGATATGTCCAGGGACTACATGCTTACGGCCTACCGCGACCATGGGCATGCGATTGCGTGCGGCATGGATCCGAAAGTGGTTATGGCAGAACTCTACGGCAAGATTACCGGTTGTTCACGCGGCAAGGGTGGATCAATGCACATGTTCGATCTCGAAAAGCACATGCTCGGCGGGAACGGCATTGTCGGTGCCCAGATTCCCATTGCTACCGGGGTTGCCTTTGCGGAGATGTACAAGAAGAAGGTAATGGGCGAGAAAGAAGCCGGGGTTGCCCTGTGTTTCTTTGGCGATGGTGCGGTTCATCAGGGTGCGTTCCACGAGAGTCTGAATCTGGCCGGGGTCTGGAAGCTTCCTGCGGTATACATGGTCGAAAATAATCGTTTCGGCAGGGGGTCGGCCGTACATCGCGTCAGCGCCGTCGAGGATTTCGAGATCAAAGCCGTCGGATACAACATGGATGGCATGCAGCTGAACGGCATGAGTTTCGTCGAGTGTTATGAGGGTATAGGAAAGGCAATCGAACGAGCCCGCAAGGACTCCATCCCGACGCTCATCGACATAAAGACATACCGGTACAAGGGTCACAGCATGAGCGACCCGGCAAAATACCGGACGAAAGACGAACTCGAAAAATTCAAGGCACAGGATCCTATTGAACTTCTTAAAGCCTCCATGATCGACGCTGGCATGCTGACCGACGAGGATTATCAGCGTCTCGACAAGACGATCCGTGAACAGGTACAGGAAGCGGTGGACTTTGCCGAGAACTCGGACGAGCCTGCCATTGAAACTATCTACGAAGACATCTACGTCTGACATGTTCGAACATGCACCGCTCGCGGCACAATACGTTGTGGGCGGGCTTTTGTCATATATAACTGAGGAGAAACAAAATAATGGCTGAAATTGCGATTCGAGATGCGCTGAATCAGGCGATAGATGAAGAAATGGCCCGTGATGAAACGGTCATGATAATGGGCGAGGAAGTCGCCGAGTACGAAGGTGCGTACAAGGTCACACGCGGGTTGTGGAAAAAGTACGGGAGCCCGCGCGTACTCGATACGCCGATCACCGAAAACGGGTTCACGGGCGTGGGTATCGGTGCAGCGCTTGTCGGTTTACGACCCATAGTTGAATGGATGACGTTCAACTTCTCCATCCAGGCGCTCGATCAGGTAATTAACAACGCCGCTAAAATGCGGCACATGTCCGGTGGTCAGCTTAAGGTGCCTATTGTATTCAGGGGCCCGAACGGGCCGGCAGAGTACCTGAGCTCTCAGCATAGCCAGGCGATACAGAGTTTTTATGCTCACATCCCCGGTCTCAAGGTTGTAGCACCGTCGACCCCGTACGACGCAAAGGGCCTTCTGAAAACCGCCATACGCGACGACAACCCGGTTGTGTTCATGGAAGCGGAGATGTTTTACGCGTGGACTGGTGAAGTGCCGGAAGAAGAGTATACCGTTCCCTTTGGCAAGGCAGCTGTACGCCGTGAAGGCGACGACGTAACGCTCATCAGTTTTTCGCGGCCAATGCATCTTCTTGAAAAGGCAGCAGATGAGCTTGCGTCGCAGGGCATTAACGCCGAAGTCATCGATCTTCGATCTCTCAGACCGCTTGACGAAGAAACCATTTATGCAAGCGTGCGCAAGACAAACCGGGTTGTTGTTCTCGACGACGCATGGCCGGTCGCCAGCTTTGGCGCCTATGTCGGGTGGCTCATTTCGAAGAACTGTTTCGATGAGCTCGACGCGCAGGTAGAGCTGGTGCACGCCGAAGACGTACCTATGCCGTACAATCATAACCTTGAACTGGCTGTGCAGGTTTCGACCGAAAAGGTCATACACGCAGCGAAACGCGTTCTATACATGGAGTAGACCTATGGCAGAAAAAGTAATGATGATAGCACTCTCGCCCACGATGGAAGATGGAAGTATCGTGAGCTGGAGCAAGCAGGAGGGCGATTCCGTTTCTGCCGGTGACGTCCTGTGTGAAGTGGAAACCGACAAGGCAACGATGGACTACGAGTCCACGCAGGAAGGCACCATCCTGAAGATCGTGAAGGGTGAAGGGACAAGCGCCAGGGTTGGCGAGACAATTGCGATCATCGGAGAAGAGGGCGAGGACATAAGTGGCCTCGAGGAAGACGAAGCAGCCTCGGGTGACAGTTCGAGCGAGCCCGAAGCTTCGACGGAGGATTCGTCCGAGGAACAGGCCTCGAAATCAAAACCTGCCCCAAAAACCGATGCAGATACCGAACAGCCCGCTGCAACAGCGGCGAAAGAGACAGCTCGGGGTCAGAGCGGGATCGTGAAGGCTTCGCCTCTCGCGCGGAAAATCGCATCAGACAAGGGAATTGATATTTCGCAGGTCTCCGGGACCGGTCCGGGAGGACGGGTTGTAAAGGCCGACGTCGAGTCCTTCAAGGGCGCGGAAGCAGCACCGTCCGGCGCGAGAGCCGCGGCTTCTGTTGCCGTCTCTGCGCCAGCGGAAGACCGTACCGTCCCGGTTACGCGAATGCGGGCGACGATTGCGAAGCGTCTTTCGGAGAGCAAGTTCGGAGCTCCGCACTT
>SLLL01000042.1 GCA_007134085.1 Balneolaceae bacterium | reverse complement strand
CAGTGCTGCTGCAGTGGCATAACCCCCACCAGAATGGCCGTAAATTCCAGCCCTATCGATATCAATAAACGGGTACCGTTCAGCCAGCTCTTTCATTCCCGCAATTTGATCAGGTAGGCCGTTATCAATCATATTGCCATGATAGTAGGTATGAAATTCGCGCGAACGGATTGGGCTGCTGCCAAGTGCATCAATGGCAACTACCACAAAGCCAAGTTCAGCAAGTGCGTACGCCTGCAGCCGCTGGAATGGAGAGAAGTTGCGGGCACCCAGGCTGCCGCCCTGAGGGCCGGGGTAGATAGCATTCACAATCGGGTAGGATCTGTTTTCGTCAAAATCCCTCGGCAAAATCATGATGCCGTACAGGTCTGTTTCACCATGGCGGTCTTTTACGCTGAATGGAACAGGTTTTTGCCAGCCGGTTGCCAGAAGGTCTTCTACATCAGCCTCTTCGAGTTCCATGATGAGGTTTCCGTCACGATCGCGCACCACAGTTTTTTGCGGTTCCGTAAATGTGGAGAAGGTATCCACAAACCAGGATGCATCGCTGCTGAGGGTAACTTCGTGGTTGGCATCTTCCGGTGTGAGAAGTGTCAAATCGGAGCCATCAAAGTTTACCCTGTAAAGATGATAGTAATAGGGATCGCGGCCCTCTTCACGTCCTACACCGGTAAAGAAAATTTCGCGCAGATCGTTATCGATGTGCAAAATATCAACCACATTCCAGTCGCCATCGGTTATTTGATTGATCAGCTCGCCGGTTTCAAGATCGTGCAGGTAGAGATGCCCCCAGTTGCTCTTTCGGGTGAACCAGATGAATTCGTTCGTATCGTGAAATACTCTCCAGTTTGGAGTGCCACGGGAGGTAAGGTTCGATTCAAAGAAAATATCATCCCGCTCATGATAGATTTCGCGAACATTGCCTGTTTCGGGATCGGCGATGCGAAGGCGTACATCCTTATAATCACGCGAGGTGGAGACGAACGCCAGTTTACCTGAGTCACTGCTCCACTCATTATCCACCCATACTCCGTCACGAATCAACCCGCAGCAGTTAGAGCTGCGATGGTGATCAGGCTCGATATCAAGAAATGTGGTGGCTTGCTGCTCCACATCAATGATTACGCGCTCCAGCATTGGCACGATGGAATCACCGGGGAGGGCATACGGCCAGATGTCGGCTTCGGGGCGTCCTTCAAGGGTTCGCCAGAGAGTCATAGTGCCCACTTCACGTTCATCCTGCCGGAATGTGCTAATTTTTTTCGAATCTGGCGACCATTTCATCAGCGGACGATCGGACCTGCGCCAGCCATGGTTATCTGTGGCATAACCGTAATTGTGTTCGCCATCGGTGGTAAGCTGAATTCGCTCGTCCGTTTCAATTACCTGCACCCAGAGGTTATAATCTTCTATGTAAGCAGCAAGGGTGCCATTGGGCGAGGTTACAGAAAAAGGCACCGGCCGCTGCACCGTTTCAACGGAAGAGCATTCATACGTTTGCAGCGAGCAACTCCACACCGATTGCTCACGCTCAAAACGGATAGTGGTTGCATCATCATAAAAAAGGAGATTTCGCAGGCCGAGATTTTCCGGGTTAGCCGATGAGCCTGTTGCCTCTTCAATTGCATCGGCCAGGCGCCCGTGATCAAAAGCCTCTTCGCGGGTTTGTGCCGCTACATCAACCAACGTGTAGCGGTTGCCTTCGCGGGAATTCAGCATATACCAGAAGCGGTTTTCATCAATCTGGTTTGGGTTTACGTTGCTGTTAAAAACTTTGCCTGTGAGGTTCCAGGTGAGCATTTCTTCGGCCCGTTCGTAAGCCTCCTGCATATCCTGGGCTGCAGCAGAAAAGGTTATTCCGAGAAAAAGCAGTAGTGCAGTTGATAGTATCCGTTTTTCCATAAGTAGAGCGTTCTGAAATTTTTGATTTAACAAGAGGTCTAAATAACCGCTTTTGGGGCATTAAAATAAAGACAAAATTTATAGCTGCAGTGTAGAATTGAAACTTTTAACAGAGTTTGTGCGAATACAAACCAGTTTTTGATTGCAAACGGCATGGGTTGTAATTATTGATTTATTAGGGTACAATCCGTTAAACCAGGGAAATCAATGAAAAAAATCCTTCTTACTGCTTTTGTAGCTTTGCCACTGCTGCTCTGTGGATTGCCAGGTTTATCTCAAAGCCAGCCGGTTGTTACCCTCACTGCAGATATGTTTGATGATGATCAGGTCATTTTTCTGGGGAATCTGGACGGATGGTTTTTTAAGCCCGGCCACGATCCCGCGTGGGCAGGCCCTGAACTTAATATAGATGATTGGGAGAGGTTGCGTCCGGCCGATTTAACTTTTGATTATGCAGATGAATCCACTGTATTTGAGGGATGGTTCCGGATGAGCTTTCGGATTGATTCTACCCTGGCGAATATTCCTCTTTACTGGCGAAGCGGAACATTTGGTGCAATAGATCTCTATCTGGATGGGGAACTCATCTATAGTTACGGGAAGCCATCAGCTGATTTTTTCAGTCATAGAAGTTACAACCCTTTTAACCGTTCACCCAACCCGGCATACTTAGAGCCGGATCGTGACTATCTGCTGGCGTTTCACCTTGTTGATCATCACTCTGCCTGGGAATACCGACTGTCGCATCAACCTGCCCGGATTGACCCGATGTTGCGGATTACAGGACCTGAATATGTACAGGGAATACAGGAATTTAGTTTTTTATCCACCGTTTTTCACGCAATCTGGCTGACAGCATTATTTATGCTCACTGTACTTTTTTGGACGATTTCAATCAAGGCGAAGAATGACGTTTCCATCAGGCTTATCACCTGGCTTAACACTCTTCTTTTTTTAAGTGTTGTAACTCAATCACTTACACTTACTGTGGCTAAAGGGTTTGGTATTCCGTTACTTAATCTGCTGTTCAGTATCATAACATACACCGGCCTGGGGTTGGTACCCATGGTTATATCACAAATACTCGATAACGAAATACCTGATGTTTTAAAACGAGTCTTTATAATTTATGTGGCATTGGCATTTGTGGCTTTCTGGGCTGCCCACTTCGCAATAACTGCTTTTCTTGTTTTACTGATAATCCTGATTTCCGGCTACTACATGTTTAAAAGCTGGGAGAAGCTAAAAGGCTCCACTTGGTTTGTAGCAGGTGGTTTGATGCTAACAGCATTCTGGATACTTCTGTTTGCTCTGTACAACATGCAAGCAGAGGTAAATCTTTTAATCGGGAATTCAATCATAACACTTGTAAATCTTACACTGCCTTTTTCGCTTTTGTTATATGTATCCGTAAGGTTTAATGAAGTTCTCACTGCCACAAGAAATAAATCACGCGAAATAGCTCAGCT
>SLLL01000075.1 GCA_007134085.1 Balneolaceae bacterium | reverse complement strand
GTGCTTGGTGCTTGGTGCTTGGTGCTTGGTGCTTGGTGCTTGGAATTTATTCCCCTTCTCCCGCCATCTTCAAAATCTTCTGATACTCCTCTTCCGTTACTTCTGTAATTGAAAGCCTGTTTCTCTTGAAAAGCTGCATTTCCAAAAGAGATTCGCCTTCTTTGAGTGCATCTCTGGTTACCGGATTGTCAAACTTACGGATGAATTTCACATCAATAAGCTGCCAGCGCGGGTTACTTTCACTGCTTTTTTCATCGAAATATTTGCTGTCGGGGTCAAACTGAAGTGGATCGGCGTAGGGTTCGGTGCAAACTTCCATTTCACCTACAATTGCCGGCGGTTTTACATTGGAGTGGTAGAAAAAAGCGCGGTCGCCTACTTTCATTTTGTCCCGCATAATATTCCTGGCTTCGTAATTACGAACACCGCTCCAGTGGATTTGCCCGTCGCTCTCAAGGTCATCAATGCTGTAGGCATAGGGTTCCGATTTCATTAACCAATATTGTCTGCTGCTCATCCGTAGATAACTTTTATTTTATTAATGTCTTTTCAATTAAAGATTAAAAAACGTGGATCCTTCAATCATCATTCCGTACTCGATCGGATCAGGTTCACATAGAAATCTATCGCACGTTCAACTGATTCTATACTAACCCGCTCATTTGTACCATGAATAATCGACAGAGCATCGGCATCGAGCTTCATGGGAGCGAATCTGAATACCTGATCGGTTAGATTTGAAAAATGGCGCGAATCGGTTGCACCCGAAACAAGATAGGGAGCTACATAAACATCAGGGTACTGATCCACTATAGCTTGCTGAAGTTTTCTGTAGATGGACGTGTTTACCGATGAGACCCTGGTTGGCGATGTTTGAATAGTACCATAATCTTGTATGGTAATGTTATCATTATCAATCACATTACGCACATGATCGCGAACGGACTCAAAAGAATCGCCCGGCAGCAGCCTGAAATTAATCACTGCTCTCGCTTCATTCGGCAATACGTTATCTTTAACACCGGCTCTCATAATAGTGGGAGCAATGGTAGTGCGAACCATTGGTGCAGTAGAAGGGTCACTTGCCAGTGATGATATAAACAACCGGTCCATCATCCACCGGTTACCATAAATCAACTTGGCTGAAAAGGGTAGCTTGGAGGCAATAGCATCAAACATATCTTCAGCAGCTCCATCCAAACGAGCAGGAAACTGATTTTTTTGAAGTTCTAAAATCGCCTCACTTAGCATCACTACAGCCATATCCTGCGGGGGCTGCGATGAATGTCCGCCGGATGTTCTGGCTATCAATTCAAGTGATAAATACCCTTTCTCTGCAGTGCCAATCATGGCTACGGGCTTGCTAACCGGCAGTGCTCCGTCGATTATTCCGCCACCCTCATCAAGCACGTAATAAAGGTTTACACCCTGCTGCTGCAAATACCTGCTAACTTCCAATGCACCCTCTCTGCCGCCAATCTCTTCATCATGACCAAAAGTAAAGTAGATACCTCTTGAAGGAGTGTAATCGGAACCAAGCAAATACTCAGCGGTTTCGAGCAATGCCATTACATTGAACTTATTGTCAAGGGTGCCCCTTCCCCATATATAGCCATCGGCAATGGCGCCGGAAAATGGTTCATACTCCCACCCATCGATATCGGTGGAGTCAATTGGAACTACATCATAGTGTCCCATCAGTAGAATTGGATCGAGAGAATCATCACTTCCCTGCCAGAAGTAGAGTGGAGTGAAGTAATTAAAAAGTGTCTTTTCCAGTTTTTGGTGGACTAATGGATAAGACTCTTCAATAAAATCCAAAAACGCCCGGAATTCTGTGGTGTCTCTTTCAAATCCATCATCGCCGGATATGGTTTTATACCTTATGGATTGGGAATATCGATCAATCATAGCATCGCGATCCCATTCCACCTGAACACGCTCACCGGGCTCAATTTGTGTATGGCCCAGCCTGAATGTGTTAACCAAAAAAATGGTGAGCAGGGTTAACAGCACACCCAACAGAACCAGGAGTATTTTTTTGAAGAGTTCCATAATCGCTATTGATTAAGTTATTGTTGATCCATTGGAGCTTTACACAGATGCTACTGCTGAAATTTTTCTACAAACCACAAAACTGTGCTGCGCAGCATTCCATTAAAATCCTGCGAAGGTGCCCATCCCAGCTCTTTTTTAATTTTTGATGCATCCACCGCATAGCGAAAATCGTGGCCCGGCCTGTCTGTAACAAAGCTGATAAGATTTTTATAATCACCATCTGGCCCTTTGCCGAGCTCTTCGTTCAAAATTTCGCAGATCAGGTTAACCAGCTCAATATTTTGCCATTCATTATCGCCGCCAATGTTATACTGCTCGCCCGCTTTTCCTTCATAAAATACAGTTGCCAGCGCCTTGCAGTGATCTTCAACATAAAGCCAATCGCGCACATTATCTCCTTTGCCATAAACAGGAATGGGTTCGCCTGCAACAGCTTTTCTGATAACCGTAGGAATGAGTTTCTCATCGTGCTGATGCGGGCCGTAGTTGTTGGAGCAATTGGTCATCACGGTATTCAAACCGTATGTATGAAAGTACGACCTCACCAGAAAATCGCTACCCGCTTTTGATGCGGAATAGGGTGAGTTTGGTGCATACGGAGTGCTTTCCGTGAAAAAACCCGTGTCACCCAATGTGCCGTACACCTCATCTGTAGAGATGTGCAAAAAGCGGCAAGCTTCTATACTCTGGGTTTCATCCTGCCAAAGCAGCCTGCATTCATCAAGCAGGTTAAACGTACCTACGATGTTGGAATAGATAAATGGCTCCGGCCCTTTGATGGAATTATCCACATGCGATTCTGCCGCGAGATGAATCACCCCATTTGGCTTCCAGCCCTGAATTACATCGCGCACATCAACCCTGTTTATAATATCAATCTGCCTGAAACTGTACCGATCCGAATCGTTAAGGCTATCCAGATAGCTCAGGTCTGATGCGTAGGTGAGTTTGTCGATGTTTAAAATTTCTACTTCGGGGTAGGTTTTGTGGAGGTATAAAATCAGGTTTGAACCGATAAATCCGGCACCACCGGTTACGAGTATTCGCATAATCTCAGGTTATGGTTTTTTGATGTTAATCTTTTTTAATGCTGCTGAACATATCTTCTTCAGGAAGATTCTTCAGCGTTGGCAGCACGGCATCTTTCTCTGATATAATAGGTGAGTCTATTTTCCAGTCGATGCCCAGTTCGGGATCATCCCAAAAAATACCCCTTTCAGACTCTTTATTGTAGTAACTGGTACATTTATAAAGTACGGTGGCATGATCAGAAATCACCGAAAAACCGTGTGCAAACCCTTCCGGCACCAGCATCATGTGGCGGTT
>SLLL01000260.1 GCA_007134085.1 Balneolaceae bacterium | reverse complement strand
TTTTTTTTAAGTTAGCATTTGGTTTATGCAATGCTCACCAATAATTTAAAAGGACTGATAACTTTTGCAAGACATTTTTATGTTAAACTTTTTAAGCGGAGTTATCGAAAACATATTCTGTTTGCAAACTAACTAACCCGGTTCAATATGAAATTCTACCTAACTTTTTTCTCGCTTGTACTCATTTTTTTCTTTCCTGCTCAGTTGTTTTCTCAATCCTCAGGAGATGCACTCTACATAAAAGTTGATTATATGAAGGCATCGCCCGAAAACATCAGCAACTATCTTGAAGTAGAGCAGGAGCTTTGGAAGCCAATTCATCAATTACGCTATGAAGAGGGTATCATATTGGGCTGGCGTTTCTACAGCGTTTTTGTGGGTGAACCGGACGTTCCCTACAACTACATTGCCGTTAACTTTTTTGATGACTTTGAAAAGATTGATTACTACCGCCTGAACGATCTCGTTCGCGAAGTTTACCCTGATAAAGATCTTGCAGAATTTTATGACCGAACCCGTTCATCCCGAGAAGTTGTAAGAACTGAAATCTGGCAAATCAACGGAATTATTCAGGATGAAGCCCAGCACCTGCCACTGGGCAGCTACATCACCAAAAACTTTTTTGATGCACGCGGCGGCAGCGGTGAACACGAGGAGATGGAGCTCGATTTTTGGGGAAGCATCCACGAAGTGCGTGTTGCGGAGGATATTCTGAACAGCTGGGCCATGTACACGCTCTACTACCCTGCCGGCGATGCCCGTCACTATACCTACAGCACCGTAGATTATTATGATAATCTCGGAGACCTGACCATCGGTGCAGGTATAGATCTTGCACGAATTGCCCATCCGGAAATGAGTGATGATGAACTAAACGAGCTTTTTTCGCGCACAGCCTCATCCCGAAGCTTGTTCAAAACAGAAATCTGGAAACTCGAAGATCGGGTTGGAGCTAATTAAACTGAAAACCCACGAACCAAACTGAAGTTAACCTACCTATGAAAACATTGAGAATCGGATATATTGGAGCCGGCTTTATCGCAAAATTTTTAACTGTGGCTATGAAGCAGGTCCGCCACTGTGAGCTGACAGCAATCTACAGCCGCGGCGGTGCTGATGACCTTGCAGCATATGCAAAAGAGAATCGCCTTGGCGAGCCGAAAATCTACAACTCTGTAACAGATGTCTGCAATAATTGCGATGCTGTTATGATCTTCTCCCCCAACTACACCCGTGTAGCGGTGATGGAAGAGATTGCCGAGGCAGCAAAAGCGGGTGCGTCTGTGAAAGGCGTGGTCTGTGAAAAACCACTTGGGCGCACGGTAGAAGAAGCTGAAAAAATGGTGGAGCTTGCCAAAAGTGCCAATCTGCTTACCTCCTATTTTGAGAATCAGCTTCACATGAATGCCATCAATAATGCCATAAACCAGCTTCACCCCCAGCAGAAAGTGATGGGCAACTTTACTCTCGCCCGTAGTACTGAGGAGCATGCCGGCCCGCACAGTGCCTGGTTTTGGGATCCCACAAGACAGGGCGGCGGAGTACTGTCTGACATGGGCTGCCATAGCATTGCCGTATGCAGACACATCCTCACTCCCGAAGGTAAAGGGAACCGGTTTCTTGAGCCGGTAGCCATTCAGTGCGATACCTCGCTGCTGAAGTGGGGCCAGCCAAAATACCGAAAACAACTGATGGATAAACATGGCGTGGATTACACCAAAACCCCCGCCGAAGATTTTGTAACAGGAATCATCACATTTAAGAACCCGGAAACCGGCCAGCTGGTGAAAGGCCAGTTCACCAACTCCTGGATGTACGACAAACAGGGCCTCCGCCTCTGGATGGATGCCATTGGCCCGGGTTATGCTATGGAGGTAAACTCGCTGGTTTCGCCGGTGGAAATTTTTGTGGGCGATGAAGCCGCTGAAGGCGTGGCTGATGCCGAAACAGCACTCGAAAAATCCACTGCATCCCGTGGCTTGCTATCGATGCACAGCAACGAAGCCGATTTCTACGGATACACCACCGAAACCCAGGATGCTGTTGATTCCTTCCTTGCCGGCAAAAACGGCATGCTCGATTTCGAATACGGTGCCGAAGTCACCTTCCTTGTACAGGCTGCCTACATGGCTGCCGAGCGAAAAACCACGTTAGATTTAACAGATGAGAAGATTAAAGAAGAGTTAAAAACCTACAGGTCGCTTATTTCACAAGGGAAAGGTGCTGAGGTTTTGTTTTCTTGATGTTTTTGTTTTCACTATTTAACCTGAGTTCCAGATAAGAATGAAATGGCGCAAGCGTCCCGCTTGTGACATTTCTGTTTAGGCCCAGTTTTGAAATGGCGCATGCGTCCCGCTTGTGCCATTCCTTTTATGGCCAGACCCCCGACCCCAAGACTTCCGAAGCCTTTCATGCTTTTAAAAAGCATGGCTAACCCCACGAAGATTTATCCATTGCAAGGTTTATACAGGTTTCGAAAACCTCTGCTACAAAAGCCACGCTGCCATCAAAATTTCACTAAAAATTGCTCCGGACTTATCACAGGGATTTTCGTTGCATGAAAATCATTCGGGTTTCGTGTAACAATAGCATCACATCCCGCAGCCAAAGCAGTTTGATAATGGATAGCATCTTCAAAATCCGGCCATTCTGCATGAATAGCTGCATCTATAACCTCTTCTGAGACAGATGCTACCTTAAAAACAGATCTTAGCTCACGCAATAAAGAATAGCATTTTTTGACAGGGATTTTTTTTCGAAGCACATAGAAAATAGTATCAAAGGTGTGAGCAGAAACATATGCCTCTACTTTTCCCGATTCTGATAGGTTGATAATGTGCAAAGCGTTAGCCGCGAAAGGTTTTCTTGCAATCACAGCATCTATACAGATATTGGTGTCAATTAAAACCTTTTTAAATGCCATATTTCTCTTTCAGTGCAGCTTCTTTCATCTCTTTGTAATCTAAACCATCCATTTTTTCCGATTCCGGTACCATCGCATAAATTTTATGAGCGGCACTTTCAGGGCCGAACTGCAGCTCCTCGGGATCCTTTTCCCGCGCTATTGCCTCTTCAAACAGACGGGAAACACTGATACCCCGGCTTCTTGCTATTCTTTTGGCACGTTCCTTACTGCTTTCTTTGATGGTGAGATTTAGTGTCTTTTTTGCCATTTTATGTATTGATTTATGCGTGTAATCATAATAATAAATGCGCATAAATAATGGAAATGAAGAATCAGTACTCGGTACGTTATTATTATTCGGCGTTGGCAGCCGAAGCAGTACCGGGTGAAGAACACTTGAAATGGCGCAAATGTCCCGCTTGTGCCATTTTCATCTGCAATCAGATATAATGTATGGCCTCAACCGATAATAAATTCTTAAAAATTATTTCTACTCCCTATCCGTTTTAGATATATTCAATTTGAATGAACAACAATCCCGATATCTTCGAATGAGTAAGCTTAAAAGCAAAAAAACACCCTCACCGAGAATTTATAAAAAGTCGGACTTTTCGATTAAAAAAGATCGAAAGACCGGACTATTGCTTCTTAACGGCCCTGCATTTACAAAAGAAGATATTGCCAAAGCCTACGCTGATGACCCTGAAGACAGAATTGCCAGAACCATGAGACGTTCTGTAGGTTTATGAAAATTCTGTTCGATACCAGTACGTTGATTGCACTTTTCGTCACAAAGCACCCTAATCATCAAGCTGCCATCAACTATTTTCTTGACGCTAAGAAGAGAGAAGCCACTTTTTATATCTGTACCCACACCCTCGCTGAATTTTACAGACATTTAACAAGTGGCCGAAAATACTTGAACTATTCGCCGGCAATGGCTCATCGGCTAATTACAGAGAGTATTGCTGAACTTTTTATATCTGTTCCGCTAAATGAGAACGATTACATAGAAGTGATCAGCCAATTAAAAACAGCCTCTCTACACGGTGCTATAATTTACGATGGACTCATTGCAAAGGCATCAGCCAAGATACAAGCCGATTTTGTGGCTACTTATAATGTGGAAGATTTTCAACGAGTTTGGAAGCTCACATCATCAAAACTGGTTGAGCCATGACGATGTATGGCAAGTTCACAAGACTTCCAAAGCCTTTCATGCTTTTAAAAAGCATGGCCAACAGAACGAAGATTCATCCATTGCAAAGTTAAGGCAGACTTCGGAAGTCTTAATTACAGAGCTAAAGCGAATATGTCACAAGCGGGACGTTTGCGCCATTTTTTGAACTTCAAAATGAAAACGTACCAAAGAGTAACCCACCCACCCTTGCGCCAATAAGCTGTTTTCGCTATCCTTTTTAGAGGAACACTAATCCATATCCGGTGAAAGAATTATACGTTGATCAAATTCTGCAACTTCCAGGCTTGGCAGCCCGCATGCCGTTGTATTTGCTGCCGCTGTTGGCTTGGGTGATGCTATCCTGCAGCAGCTCCTCTACCGATCCAGGACCGGATCCAGGACCAGATCCTGTGCCTGGAGAGCCAGTAGAAATTAGCTGGAGCCCGCTTGAAGCAGAAAACAGGCAGGTATATGCTCCCACGATTCAGCTTTCAGGTGGCGAAGGGTTTCGCGAGCTTCATGTTGAACGAGCAGATTGGGATACAACGCTAAGCATAAATGGAACCTCTGTTTCTGCCACACTCAGCGACTTTTTAGATTTTGAAAGAGAGCTGCTTCCATAAAGCCTGCCATACACCGTTACAGCAACACAAGTAAACGGACAAACGGACACAAGCGTATTCACAGTACAAGTAGATTACGTAAACGAAAAGCCACAACTCCAAATCAACACGCCTCAAAGAGTATTCGGAGGAGACATACCGATAGAAATAAGCTTCAGCGATGACTACGGATTAGAATCAGCTTTCCTGGAAATTGAGGGAAAGAGGTACAGTTTTGAGGTTGCAGGAAAAACAGAAAAACAAACCACGATAACCCATGAGTTAACAACCACCGAGACGATTACCTGGCTCGCTGAAGTAACAGATGATGAAGGATTGGTAAATAGCTTGAATGGAGAGCTATACAACGTTCCAACATTCAACTTCCAAATAGGGGCAAGAGGATTTTACGATAAAGAAATTGATAGAGAGCTATCTCTTAGAATAAGAAACCTGGAATTAGGAGAAGAATACGAGCTACGTGCTGATAATAACGGAGTCATCTCCGCAGAGCTATTTGAAGGGCCCTACGTCATCTGGGATGTTGAAGGCCAATACTACCCCATAGGAAGAATGAGGGTTAGCAGAGATATCTACGGAGATGATAGGCAGTTTAATCCAGGAGAAGAATTTACGTATATAGTGACAGGAATAGAAAGAACTCCCTGGCTAATCAACCTAACCAAAGGCCTGAACCCAAATGACTTTTACATAGAAACAATTGACAGAAACACAAATCCATACACAGGGGGAGACCTGGTCGAAAACCTAAGCAGGCTGCTAAGATACGACTACATAGCAGTCCCAAGAAGATCAGAGCCCCAAACAATAGTGTTCAACTACGGAAACCCGGACTGGCCAGAAGGCTTTGATTTTTATGATTGGAGCAGTGGAGCTAGCGGAGAGGAGCATCTTCCGGGAGATGCAAGGTATCCTCCCGGACATCCTTTTACTCAAGAAGGCATAGATAATTTTAACGGCTTCATAAATGATTTAATGACAAGAATATATGAATCGGACATAGGAAGAATAAATCCTTATGAAATTAGCGTTGTTAAAGACACTGCTGAGAATCTAAGAGAATTTTATCAAGATGATAGAGAGGTCTTTTACTTTGGTTTAAAGGATAACGTTCATTATATCGGAGGAAATGGCCAAAATAGAGGACTTGAGGGAAGAAGATTTAATACATCGGTTTCTGGAACTACTTTTTTAAGACATACTTGGATGCTAGTTCCGGGTTGGAGTATGGGTACTAACAGTAGTAATACTTGGTTTAGCAATGAAAGAAATCTTACTGGAACAACTCGAGAGGCTCAACCTAAGATTTGTAGTGTTAAAGACGGTATAGGAGATTTTGAAGTTGATCATGGGACTTTGCCTTTGTATTGCTTAGCCTTATTTAATACTCCGGACAGATCCAGCTTTAAACCAATCGATATCTTAGCGGATAATTTGTTTGTCCATATCGGGGCTTGGCCTGAGTTTCAGCCTAACAAGAGTCATTTCAGTAGAGGAGATGATTACGTAATGCAAAACATGTGGAACACTTCTGCTTCAGATGAAGGATTCAACGTTTGGCTGGTAGGCGAGCCGGAGTAATTGGCGTTTGCGTTCCGCTTTTGTAAAAAAATGGCGCAAGCGTCCCGCATGTGACATTTCTGTTTAGGCACAGTTTCCATAACTCACATCGAGTGCCAAACTTAAACCGAATACGTCGAATCAAGCCTGCCTCGTCGACAGACAGGCACAATAAATAGCCCCGGAGTAGTTTACCGGGTGCGACGAGTGTAGACGAGATGTATTTATTTGAGGAAAGAGCGATGCAATAATAACGAGTTCTCGTCTATGTCCTGACAAAACGCGTCAGGACTGCGCTCGAACCGACGAGTATTATTTAAAACGCGCTGCATCGAGCCTGCCTCGTCGGCAGACAGGCGCAACGAGAAGTGCCGAAGTTTTTTCGTCGGCACGCCGAGTGAAGACGAGATGCAATTATTCAAGCGAAGTTCTAACCCTTTCGAGATGTTCATCAATCTCGCTTCTGTCGGCGTAAACGCCGTTGTAAATTACTCCCTCAATATAATCCTGAAACGGCAGTGACTTTAACGGGTTGCTGCTCAACAGAATCATATCCGCCCTGAATCCCGGGGCAATTTTACCTGTGAGGGATTCCTCGTTCAGATATTTCCCGACATTCACCGTACCAGTTAGTAACGCCTCGAAGGGGGCCAGGCCGGCATCAACCAGAAGCTGAAGCTCTCTGTGGGCAGAAAAACCGGGCGGGTTAAAGATTTGCGGGGCATCAGCTCCAAGCAACAGCCCTGCCCCGGCTTTATACAGGGCGTAAGTCAGTTTATTTCTCAATTCAATAAATCGTGCTGCCTGAGTGGCGTTGTAGTTTTCTGCTGCTCGAATGTTGTTTACAAAATTTTCCCAGTTATTCAGCGTGCCGGGTGCAATGTACTCCATTCCCGGCCATTCACGCATTTCAAAAACCGACCGGCCGGGATTGAAAATATTATCGAGGAGTGTGTTGGTTGGTACATTCCACACTCCTGCTTCTTTGGTGATTCTTGCCGCTTCATCAATCAAACTTGTATCAGCGTAGGGTACCAGATCGTATCCGAAATAGATGATGGGCGGATCGTCCCTGTCGGCAGCGTCACCGGCAAGAAATTCCATGTAGCGGTCAAGGTGATCAATCGATCCCTGCCCTGCTTCAAGTGACCGTACCAGCCCAACACCGTGCGAAATGTGCCCGGAAAATTCTATGCCAAGTGAGTTCGCTTCGTCTGCCATCGCTTCAAAATTTTCAAGCGTAATGCCGGGATGTAGCTTCAGCAAATCGTAGCCCGCTGCAAGCTGATCCCACACCATCTGCCGGGTTGTTTCGGGATCGGTGGCTGTGTTGCCGTTAAAAGAGGGGCCGGAAGTGAAAATCCTCGGGCTAAACAGCTCGCCATTTGCGGCCTGTTCCCGCAGTTCAAGATGTGCGGGGTGCCCCAGCATGCCACGAATTGTTGTAATTCCTTGTGAAAGATAGAGTATGAGTGCATGTTCCATCGCTTCCCTGCCCTGATTTCCCGATGGAATATGTGCATGCATTTCCGCAAGGCCGGGCATCAAATACATCCCTTCCAGATCATAAACCATTGCATCATCAGGATATTCGGCATCATCACTGCTGCCAACCCAAATAATTTCGGAGTCCTGAAAAATTACCGTGCTGTTGTACTCTATCTCATCACTTTCCATGGTGAGCACATTCACATTTTTCAGCACAACGGGCTGGGCAAAAAGACAGATTGCCTGTGTTATTAAAATGGCGGCTGTTAGGGCAACTTTTAGAAATATGTTTTGCATGGTGGTTCTTAGAGTTTGGATTATCTACTTAAACTGACTTCGACATAAGAATTTATCAAAAAGTGTCCCTCCTTTGAGAGGTTGTGAGAAATTTATCAAGCAACTATGCCTTAAACCATTTTTTTTAGGGCCACGAGGGCACAAAGTCACGAAGATTCACGCCTGCGCACAGTAGCACTTGGTGTGCAGGCACGAAGTTCAGTTAATTGATATTATTCTACTTCGTGTACCTTCGAGCCCTCGAGTCTTTGTGGTAAAACTTACGGTTACTATGATTTTGATGAAAATTTTCTCACCGCCCTTCAAAGGGGGACTAGCAAAGATTACGTTGTAAAATCGAACTCTGGCTACTTATCACTTTTTTTCTTTTTCTTCGGCTTCTTTGACGTCTTCGTTCTCAACTCACTTACTTTTTTGGCGAGAGCGCTTCGCTCTTCACTCTTATCCCCTTTTACTCTGCCGAGAAGGTATCCGTATGGCTGGAGTGACTCAACCTCATCACAAATTACCTTTAGAATGGCACCAAGGGGAATGAATAGGATCATCCCGGCGAGCCCCCAGATCTGGGCGCCGATAAAAATGAGCAGCAGCGTGGCAAGCGCATTCATACTCACCTGGCTGCCGACAATGGTTGGAGTAAAGAGATTGCTCTCAAACAGTTGAATGATGTAGAAGCCAAGCAGAATAATCAACGGGTAGATGAGCGAATCCATCGTGATGAGGGCATATAAAATGGGCAGAATGGATCCCATAATCGGCCCCACAAACGGAATCACATTCAGCATCGCGGCAAATACGCCGAAGAATATGGCATGATCTACACCAATAACCAGCAGCATGATGGAGTTGAGCACCGCTAAAATCGCGATAACCATCAGCAATCCGGCAATATATCTCTGAACCAGTGTTTTAACTTTTGTGATGATGGACTGAATTTTTGTGGTGCTGCTTTCGATCCCCTTGCCAAATGCCATCACAACAAAATTCTTGAGCATATCGCGGAAGAGCAGAATCAGATACATAAATACCGGGACCAAGAAAAAGGAGGTAATGGTTGATGCCGCACCGGTTATTCCTCTTGTAAGTGATGCCGTATTTTCTCTGATAAAATCGAACACAGCCGATACAACCCTGTCCAGGTTTATCTCTCCCTCTATGGCAAACCAAGTGTATAAAATTCCATCAAATCTTTCAAGAAGCTCTTCAAGCCGCTCTGCAAACATATCTGCATCGGCTGCAAAGGCTGTCATCTGGTTGTAGAAGAAAAATCCGATAATCACCAGTACAAAAAGCCCCAGCAGAATGGCCGCGAATGAGGAGAGAAAACGGGGGATTTTATAGCGCTCAAGAGTATTACAAAACGGTGAGAGCAGGATGGAGAAAAAGAGCGCAAAAAGCAGTGGCAGCACTACCGACTTTGCCATAATCATAGCAAAAACGGTTAATATCAGGCCGATCATGATGTACGTATATTTTACGTACCACTTTATTTCATCATTCATAAAACATTGGTAGCTGTCTGTTTACAGTATGGATAATAACAATCCTGCAACTCATTGAGAAATGAATGTTTGCTTCTTGTTATGGTGAAATTCATTGCCTTTAACAAATCCCCTATCACAAATACTGAACCTTTCTTAACATTATTGTAACATAGCTGATGAATTTATTCTGCATCTTAAAAAATTGATTTTTCTATGAAATTAAAGAACCATTTGCATACCACACACGATAAAACCGTTGTTCTGATCCGTTTTCTTGTGGGCTCGGTTTTTCTCTTTGAAGGCATACAGAAATTTGTTTATCCCGCTTTGCGTGGTGCCGGCAGGTTTGAACGTATTGGCATCCCTTTTCAGAGACTGTGAAATATTGCCACGGAGGCACGGTAATACACTGAACATTCCGTGCTTTTCCGTGTTTCCGTGGCAATAAAGCATGTTTTTTAAGTATGATGCATGAATCACGAAATGATCTGGCCATGCTTATCGGTTCCATTTTTCTGTTGATAAAAGGCGGAGGCTACTGGTCTTTTGATTACCGGCTTCAACCAAAAAATAAATCCTGATATTTCCTGAATGAGTAAATTAAAACGAGCCATAAAAACTCCCGGCGCAATTTTAATGGGCCTCGGCTCCATTATTGGTACCGGCATTTTTGTAAGTATTGCCATTGCCACACAGATTGCCGGGAATGGCGTTATCATTGCCATCGTAATTGCTGCGCTTTTAGCCATTTTTAACGGACTGAGTAGTGCACAGCTCGCAGCTGCACATCCTGTTAGCGGCGGAACCTACGAGTATGGCTACCGTTTTCTGGGATCGTATTTTGGGTTCACTGCCGGCTGGATGTTTATGACGGCCAAATCTGCATCGGCTGCAACAGCGGTTCTTGGGTGCGCCGGTTATATTTTCTATGCGTTTAATATTGATGGCAGTTATCTGACGCTGATAGCCGCAGGCCTGTTTATTTTAATTGCGATGACTCTGCTCGTTTCAGGCGGAATAAGCCGAAGTAACCTCGCTAATAAAGTAATTGTGGCCGTAACTATTGCAGGTTTAGCAGCGCTTGTAATCACAAGCTTTTTCCTGAATGGGTTGCCGGTACAGCCCGTTTACGATGCATTTACAGACACCTCGCCATCCGCAATTTTGTACGGCTCTGCCCTTATGTTTGTAGCCTACACCGGTTACGGGCGTATCGCTACTTTGGGCGAAGAAGTTGCTAACCCAAGAAGAACCATTCCCAAAGCGATTATTTTGGCAATGGTAGTGATTGTGCTTCTCTACCTGCTTGTTTCGCTCACTGCCCTTCAGGTTATGGGTGCAGATGCTTTTGGGCAAACAGTAGATGGCGAAGCTGCCCCGCTGATGATGGTAGCCCAGGCGCTATCCGTACCATTTATCGGGCCGGTGATAACACTTGCGGCGGTTACGGCCATGCTTGGGGTGCTGCTCAACCTGCTTCTGGGCCTCTCTCGAGTACTTTTGGGGATGGCCAGGCGCGGTGATGTGCCCGGTGTGTTAAGCCGTATCAACCCGAAATCTCAAAGCCCGGTTGCGGCTGTTCTTGTAACATGCGGCATTATCGGGCTGCTGGTGTTAAGCGGCGATGTGGTTTTCACATGGTCGTTCAGTGCGTTTACCGTATTGATCTACTACTCCATTACCAACCTCTCAGCCCTCTTTTTGCCCGAAGAATTGCGGCTCTACCCGCGTATTATCTCGGTGATGGGCCTGTTTGGCTGCCTGTTCCTTGCCTTTTGGATTGAGCCCCGAATCTGGATCGCCGGGCTGGTACTGATCGGTGTTGGTTTGATCTGGCACACAATAGCTTTGCGATTGCAGGCAGATAAAAAGCAACAATCTTAGCCACATTGAAGCGTCCGAAGGTCCTTTAATCGTGGCGGTTTAATACCCCAACATTCCAAATCATATCCTTACCCCTCATCCCACAACGCTTCAAGGTGGCAAGCACGCTTGAAGGTTGTTAAAAACGTTTGGCCACATTGAAGCGTCCATAGGACCTTCAATCGTGGCGGTTGAAGGCCCCAACATTCGAAATCGAATCATATTAGCCCTCAATCCACAACGCTTAGAGGTGCGAGCACGCTCTAAGGTTGTTAAAAATATTTAGCCACATTCGAGCGTCCGAAGGTCCTCGTATCGTGGCGGTTTAAGGGGCCAAACATTCGAAATCAAATCATTAGCCATCAATCCACAACGCTTCAAGGTGGCTAGCACGCTTGAAGGTTGTTATATTATATGCATGTAACGATAAATCAACATCATCATGAGAACATTACAATACATACTTCTTCTTTTCTCATTGCTTTTTCTGATCTCCTGTTCAGATAACGACATCGAACAATTTTTCGATGGTGGCAATGGCACAGAAGCCAACCCTTATCAGATTTCCACAGTTGAACAGTTGCAGGCAATTGGTGAAGAGGAGAACCTTGACAAACATTTCATACAAGTAGCGGATATCGATGCTTCCCCATCCCAAGAGTTTCAGAATGGTTCAGGATGGAGGCAAATTGGTTTTAGGGAAACACCATTTACAGGATCATATAATGGGAACGGATATGTGATCAGGGATTTGAAGCTTCATGCACAGCGAGGTGGCCCAAGTAACGGGGTATGGGGTTACATGAAAAACGGGAGAATTGAAAATGTGGTGATTGATAACAGTGTTCAGCTTTCAACTGAGAGCATGGATAAGCAGTACCAGGTAGTTTCATATGATCAATCTTTGGATTTTTTAACTCAGGCATCTGCGGTATTAGATCTGTCAGAAGCGGATGGTTATGGGGGCATGGTTGGTTTCAATGACGGTGGTGAAATCATCAATTGTATCTTTCATGGGCGTGTGGATGCCAGAATGGGTGCACCTGCCGGTTTTGTGGGTATCAATACAGGGTTAGTTGAGAATTCCCATTTTAAGGGTACCACGGGTGGTTTTAGTGGTATAGGGTTTACAGCGATAAATATGGGGAAAATCGTCGATTCATCAACTGAAATACGTATCAGTGGTATGAGCGCAATAGGATTTGCCTCCATTAATTATGGGGAAATTATCCGGTCATCAGCTCATGTTGATTTGTTTGGATCCAGTGGCGCTACTGGTTTTGTATCACATAATTGGGGAGGGAGAATTGAGTCATCTTATGTTACAGGAGAAGTCCGAGGCTATATTAGAGTAGCCGCATTTTCAGTTGAGAACAGCGGGATTATTAAGAATAGCTATTCGAATGTGGATGTGAGTATTACTAAAGATCCTCATAATGATTTTTTTGACGCATCCGGATTTGT
>SLLL01000003.1 GCA_007134085.1 Balneolaceae bacterium | reverse complement strand
TCGACCGCGGCAGCTGCCAGCCGGTCGGCTCGGTGATGTTCTCTGTATCTCCGCCATCTGTAGGAATGCGGAAAATATGCGCTTGCCGCTCCTCATCAATCCAGTGATCCCAATGGCTGTATGGCAACGCATTCCAGGTATGGGCCGACATGTGAGATCTTCGGTTCTCACTAAGCCTTTCCGCCATTTCATCCCAATCCATTCCCGGATAAACCCGGCTGATGAAATAGATGTGATCTCCCACCCATTTCGGGGCACTCACACCTGTTGGCACTTCGGTAAGGCGTGACGCTTCGCCCGGTTCATCCATCGGCAGAATGTAGATCTGTGCGGCATCATCCCCATCGCGGCGGGTTACAAAGGCCAGTTTGGATCCGTCGGGGCTGAATGTTGGCTGGCCATCGGCTGAACCGTGCCGTGTAAGCGGACGCTCCATGCTGCCATCCGTTTTGAAAAGCCAGAGATCGGTGTGGCTGCGGTCGTCATCCATGGTATAACGCGTAACGGGTGCCACCACCCAATCGCCATTTGGAGAGATGACAGGTGCGCCAATACGCTTCATCTCCCATAGTTTCTCTGCTGAAAGTGGAGTGAAGTCATTATCCGTATCATTGCGGTCGGTATCGCCTGAAGCAGCCGCGAGTAGAGGGCTTAAACCAAAAGAGAGTACAAGAAGCAGTACTACGTTTCTGAAAGAAAATGATGTGGCCATAGCGAATTCGATTAATTTAAAAATTGATTGTATAGCTTCATATTATAACGCTTTATGAACTGATTGTACAAGATTTTCAACTTGAATTACCACTACTGGCTTACTTCGATAATTGGGATACATAGAACGCACTATTCAATGAGTTACGAAAATTTTTGAATATAGTTTACGGGATAAAACTCAATCTTATTTTTTAGCAACTGTATAACTTAGCAATATTTTTCTCACATTTTGTAAGATATATTTGACATATTGTTAACTATATCTTAAAATTGCCGGAGCTATGAAGAACATCAAACTAAAAATGGCCCGCGTAGAAAAAGATCTTACACAAGAAGAGCTTGCGGATAAGGTGGGTGTAACGCGCCAGACCATCGGTATGATTGAGGCCGGCAACTACAACCCGACCCTGAATCTTTGTATTGCCATCTGCAAAGCTCTTGACAAAACCCTGGACGATCTCTTTTGGGCTGAAGATGAACCTGAATCAAAAAACTGAACCGATGGAGTACAGTATGCAATCTTCCAAAAGTGATCCGGTGGTTGACGAGCGGATTGAGGCGCTCACCAATAAATATGCATCGAATGCTTTTACTTTCTTAATGTATTACCTGGTTATAAGCGTGGTAGTGAAAGGCTTTACCCTTGATGTGAATATTTACATCTATTGGGATAATGTAATCGTAATGCTTTTGGCAGCTCTATATATGATCTATCGTTCCGCTGAGGAAGGGGCAACCTATAACGCAACAACATTAAATCCAATTAATTGGAAGTTTATAAAGGGTTCATTCTGGATCAACCTCTTATTCGGCTTGTTTATTACTTTCTATATTTCCGGGATGGTTGAACATTGGGACTCGTTCTTTTCAACGATTCCGATAAAAATCGCTGGGGCGGTTGTCATTGGCATTCTATTTACTGCTTTGATGATCTTTGCGGTATGGTTGATTGACGTTATACCAACCAAACGAGCTTTACGAAAGGCCGCTGAACTGACAGGTGAACCGGAGGCAGAACTGCCCGATGATGAAGAGCTGATCAAACAGAGCCACATCAAGGATGAGCGAATTGAATCCATCAATGATAAATATGCGGCTCATGGATTTTATGCTGTAGTAGTCTACATCATACTGAGTACAATGGTGAAGTTTTTTACGCTGGATGTAAGCTTAATTACATACTACGATGCTTTTGTTGCCGCGATGGGTGCAGCGGGTTATTTCAGCTACAAGATGATGAAGGATGGTATTTATGAAGAACCTCAGTTAACCAAAAAGGACAGGGTTTATAACGTTGCTATAACGGCCATCGGCTGCCTTGTTTTTGGTATGCTTACGGCTTTCATTTTATTCCCAATGGTAGAAAACTGGGCCGCACTTCTTAATACTACCGGCAGAAAACTAAGTTTTGGTTTATTAATGGCCGTGCTTTTTGGTGTTGGCTTTCACCTTATCGGAAAAGCTACAGACTGGTATGCAAAGAGGCAGGCAGATCGGTTGAGTGAACCTGACTAAGGCTGATTATTTACCTTGATGCTATGAATCCTGAATGAGACTCACCGCTCCATCAAAAATTTGTTATGTTGCAACAAAAAAAATTTTACATGCAGTTAAGCAAGTAATTATGTTACAACAACATCGGATATATAACGCTCATTCATCCCGATACCATGAGTTTATTTCAAAATAAGTATTTTCATATCTCCATTTACCGGGATCATGAGCTTGAGGCATTTTATGATACTGACCCGGCAAACCGAAGAAAAATCATCTATGCACATTTGATGATTCACCTGTTGCCGGCCTTGCTGGCACTGCTTTTCTTCTATTTTGTTCTTGAGGGGCAGTATCTGATCTATGTCGGCGGAATCATACTTGTTTTCTATGCAGCGGTTATTCTTGAAACAGTAACCTATCTCTATCCAAAAAGCCGTGAATTTTATAAAAAGTATCTCAAGTGGATCTTAATCCCGTTGATGCTGCCACTCGGCTTTCTTGGTTATTGGGTAGGCAGTTCATTTGGTGAATCAACTATAACCGGCATAGAAATCATTTTGGGAGGTATATTCTTATCGATGGGTACTTTTGTATGGGCCTACATTGGCCTGTCTCATGTATTTGCCGCTTCCAGGGAACTCTATACCCGCAGGGCTGAGATCGAATCGGAAATTGAGTTTGCCACAGAAGTACAAAACCGCATTTTACAAGACATCTCAGTTGAACACCATGGAACCCGGGCATACGCTTGTTCAATTCCTGCTAACGAGCTGGGAGGTGACTATTTTGAACTAACCCGGATTGACAATAATCTCTTTGCTACGGTGGGTGATATTTCCGGCCATAGTTTTGGCGCCGGGCTTTTAATGGCCATGACGAAGAGTGCACTGCAAACCCATCTCGAATACAGGCAGGATCCGTCCGAAATCATGCAAAGGCTCAACCGAATGTTACTTCGCCAATCTGACCGTTCGATGTATGCAACCATGGTTTTTCTAAAACTGGATTTGGAAAAAAAGAGTACGGTGCTAAGTAATGCAGGACATCTGCCGGTTTTTCATTACAACAAAAAATCGGGCAAGCTAGAAAAGAGATACCAAAAAGGCATTGGCCTTGGAATTACAAAAAAGGCGAATTATAAAAACCTTGAGTTTTCAACTGAGGAGGGCGACTTGATCATTCTCTACTCCGACGGACTC
>SLLL01000195.1 GCA_007134085.1 Balneolaceae bacterium | reverse complement strand
TGTAAATTAGCAGGTACATACACATTAGTACGCCTTAAAAAAATTCGCATTATTCCCACTGAATCAACCCTGCAGGTATTCACTCACAGCCATTAGCAGCCAGCAGATTTGTATAAGTAGTTTTTTTATTGGAAGTTACTTATGCAACCATTTGATTCATCATTATGAGAACACGCCTCTTTTCCTCAATCTTTTTTCTATCCACTATTTTAATTCTATCGTGCGGAACCGATTCGGGCGATGGTAGCTCAGATTCCGATCTCCTTGAATTTAGATTAGCGCCAAATGGCATCACAGTAGTATGTGATAATGCCGAGCCCGGTGATTTAGGTGTAGTGGATGGGGTACAGTATATAGCAGTTGACCGGCGCTGGCTGGATGTAAGAATGAATGAGAATAGTGATTTATCAAGGCTTTGTACCTCTTTAGTAACCGACATGAGTGGATTGTTTAGAGGTGCCCGTAATTTCAATCAGCCCATAGGAAGCTGGGATGTTAGCAACGTAAAAAATATGAGTGAAATGTTTTATGACACTCCTGCTTTTAACCAACCTATAGGAAATTGGGACGTGAGTAATGTGGAGAATATGAGCCGGATGTTTTTTGGTTTTTCTACCAGAAGCTACTCGTTCAACCAACCCATAGCAGATTGGGATGTGAGCTCAGTTACGGATATGAGTGAAATGTTTAACGGTTCATCATTCAACCAGCCTATTGGAGAATGGGATGTACGTTCTGTTACAGATATGAACAGGATGTTCTCAGGTACTCAATTCAATCAACCCATTGGTGAATGGGATGTGAGCTCTGTAAAAAATATGAATAGCATGTTCTCACTTGCTTCATTCAACCAGCCTATCGGTGAATGGGATGTGAGTAGCGTAACGGATATGAGCAGGATGTTTAGCGGTGCCCGGTTCAATCAACCCATAGGTGATTGGAATGTAAGTTCTGTTACAGATATGTCAAACATGTTTAGTGCCTCACAATTTAACCAACCCATTGGAAACTGGGATGTGAGTAGCGTAACGGATATGAGCCTCATGTTTACAAGCTCACAGTTTAATCAGCCCATTGGAAACTGGGATGTTAGTTCTGTTACGAATATGAGTGTAATGTTTCAGCGTGCTCAATTTAATCAGCCTATTGGGGGTTGGGATGTGAGCAGTGTTACATCGATGCGCGTAATGTTTTATGAAAATCTTGTCTTTAACCAGCCTCTGGGAAATTGGGATGTGAGTTCTGTAACAACAATGTATCATATGTTTTGGCATACTGATTTTCATCAGCCCATTGGCGATTGGGATGTAAGCAATGTTACGAATATGCAAGGAATGTTTCGGGATACCCGCTTTAATTATGATATTTCAGGTTGGTGTGTTGAGAGAATTGAAACAGAGCCTGAACATTTTTCACACAACAGCCCTCTTACCCAACAAAATAAACCTGTTTGGGGCACTTGTCCGGATTAATTCCAGATGGTTGATACTTTTTGGTTCTGTGTTGAATTGTGTGGGTAATAAAAAAGCAAAGCACCATTACTCCCCCCTAACAAGGGGGGCAAAGGGGGGTGTCGATGCATAACTATATGGAATTGCCATAAATAAAATAACTTACACAATTCAACAAAGAATCTACTTTTTCCTCACTGATGCACTGAACAATTCAAACCGGTTGATTGTTTTGATTCCGTGCAAAAGGAAAAAATCAATATCGTGTGGTTTAAGCGCGATCTGCGCCTGCAGGATCACAAGCCTTTAAAGCTTGCCTGCGAAAGTGAATTGCCTGCGTTTCTAATCTACCTTTTTGAACCCTCTCTGGTTGCAGATCCACATTACGGCACCCGGCACTGGCGGTTTGTAATGCAATCTCTTCTTGAAATGAAGGATGCCCTCGAAAAACAGGGACACCATCTTTTTATATGCTTTGAAGAGGCTGAACCCTTTTTTCGCAAACTACATGAGAGTTTTGAGATTGTAACGGTTTTCAGCCACGAAGAAACAGGCATCGATCTGACCTTTAAACGCGATATCACCATGAAAAAAGTGTTTAAGGAGCTGGGCATCTCCTGGGTTGAGTCACCCACCAACGCCGTTCAGCGAGGCTTGATGCACCGAAACGGCTGGCGGAAAACATGGAATTCCATCATGTATGCTCCTCTGGAACAGCCGGATTTATCGCGCTTAAAGTGTGTTGATTTGAGTGATGTTTCCCTGTCACAATTCAATCAGAAAATACCGGAAGAGTTTACGAATGAAGACAGTCGGTTTCAGCCGGGCGGCATATCACATGCCCATGCAGCGCTCGAGAGTTTTGTGTACAGGCGATGTGCGGATTATAATGCATCCATTTCTGCTCCGGGCCCGGCGCGGACAGGCTGCAGCAGGCTATCACCTTACATTACGTGGGGAAATTTGAGTATCCGGCAGATCATTCATTTTTTAAAGGCAAACCGCGAACACATTCCGCACAAAAGAGGTGTGAACAGTTTTAAATCGCGGCTGGGATGGCACTGCCATTTTGTGCAGAAGTTTGAGTCGGAGCCCCGTATAGAGTTCGAAAACCTCAACCGCGGTTACGATGACATCCGCACGGAGTGGAATGAGCACTATTTTGAAGCGTGGAAAACAGGTAACACAGGCTTCCCAATGGTAGATGCATGCATGCGCAGTGTTGTGGAAACGGGCTACCTGAACTTCAGGATGCGGGCCATGCTTGTTTCATTTCTAACACATCATCTTTGGCTCCATTGGGCAAAAGGGTCGCCGCATCTTGCAAAGCAATTTCTCGATTTTGAGCCGGGCATCCACTACTCGCAATTTCAGATGCAGGCCGGCACCATGGGTGTAAACACAGTGAGGATTTACAACCCGATAAAGCAGGGGTATGATCATGACCCGGACGGTGCATTCATCAGAGAGTGGGTGCCAGAACTGCGAGGTGTACCGCAAGAACTGGTTCACGAACCATGGAAAATGAGCAGCATGGAACAACAAATGGCAGATTGCGTGATAGGCAAAGATTACCCGTCACCCATCATCCCCGATATTAAAGCAAGCTACAAACGCGCCAGCAATATTTTATGGAGCAAAAAAGGAAGCAGCGAAGTGAAGCAAGAGAACAAACGGATATTGAAAAAGCATGTGAAGAAGAGGTAGGGGTTTGGCAAACAATGAATGAAGTATCAGGCATTGTATACTAATTATGGCTTAAATGGATTATTTACAATGCAATCAGTGCCCCCGCCTGTACTTTCCGATAAAACCCAATCGGGACAGGCTTCTCGTCCCGGCTAATGATGTTTTTCAAACCAAACCTTTCCAGATTTTATCATAAATCATTTCCAAAAAATGAGTGACCCCGCCGGGACTCGAACCCAGATCTAAAGCTTAGGAGGCTATCGTTCTATCC
>SLLL01000153.1 GCA_007134085.1 Balneolaceae bacterium | reverse complement strand
AGCCAGCTTCTGGCTGAAATTACCGGCAAAGGTGTTCAGCCAAATAAGGCGATTGTGGGCGATAACGCCTTTGCGCATGAAGCGGGCATACACCAACACGGTGTGTTGAAGAATCCGCTTACGTATGAAATTATGACTCCGGAATCTGTAGGGTTAACCTGCAACAAAATTGTAATCGGCAAACACTCCGGCCGCTTTGCTCTCTGCAAAAAACTGGAAGAGCTCGGGTATTTCCTCAACAAAGAAGATTTGAACACGGTTTATGTAAAAGTGACCAAACTGGCTGATGAGAAAAAAGTGGTGGAAGATGATGACCTTATTTCCATCCTTTCGATCATGAACAGTGCTCCAAGAAAATCAACTCAAAAAATAGCATCCGGCAGTTAACTGCTTATGAATGCTAAAGATCTTAATTAAAAAACCAACTAAATAAAATAACTCCATTATTATGGGAATGACGCTAACTGAAAAGATTCTTGCAAAACACAGTGGCAGAGACCGGGTTTCCCCTGGCGATAACGTGTGGGTAGATGTAGATATACTGATGACCCATGATGTATGCGGGCCGCCGGCTATAGGTATTTTTCACAAACAATTTGGTGAAAATGCCAAAGTATGGGACAAAGAAAAACTTGTGATCATCCCCGATCACTACATCTTTACAAATGATAAATACGCCAACCGAAACGTGGATGTGTTGCGCGCTTTCGCAGCGGAACAAGATCTGCCCTATTTTTATGATGTTGGCACCGATTCTTACAAAGGTGTTTGCCACGTAGCGCTTCCCGAAGAAGGGTTTACACGCCCGGGTGAGGTTCTTTTCGGAACCGATTCGCATACATGTACTGCAGGCGCATTTGGCCAATTTGCAACCGGAATCGGTAATACCGATGCCGCCTTCATTATGGGCACCGGTAAACTTTGGGTGAAAGTACCTGAAACCATGCGCTTTGTTTTTGAAGGAACGTCACTGCCACCATACCTCATGGCTAAAGACGTCATTCTCCAGATTATTGGTGACATCGGCACAGATGGTGCAACGTATCGAACCATGGAATTTGCCGGGCCAGGTATAAAAGCACTGACAATGGAAGACCGTATGACGCTTACAAATATGGCAATTGAAGCTGGTGGTAAAAACGGCGTGGTTGAACCGGATGAAGTGACCGAGGCTTATGTAAAAGCCCGAACAAACAAGCCGTATGAAAAAGTTTACAGCGACCCTGATGCCCAATACCACAGTGTACGTCATTATAACCTCGAAGAAATGGTGCCTATGGTAGCGAAACCTCATAGCCCGGATAACAAAGCTACTGTCGAAGAGGTTGAAGGAGGTTATCTTGACAGAGCTTACATCGGCTCATGCACCGGTGGTAAACTTTCTGATTTCCGAGCCGCAGCTGAGATTATTCGTGGCAACAAGGTAAAGCTCGATACCTATATCGTACCTGCAACAACAGAGATTGCCCGCGCACTCGAAACCGAAACCATTTTTGGCACTCCGTTGATAGACATCTTCCGTGAAGCTGGCTGTAAAATAGGGAATGCGTCGTGCGCTGCCTGCCTCGGCGGCCCATCCGATACCTTTGGGCGGCTCAACAACGAGGAAGTTTGTATTTCATCCACCAACCGTAACTATCCTGGTAGAATGGGATCCAAGCAATCGCAGGTTTATCTGGCTTCACCTTATACCGTTGCAGCATCAGCCGTAACCGGTGTAATTACCGATCCGCGGGTATTTATCCAGGAGACGGTTATTTAACAGGGTGCAAGGTTCAGGGACGAAGGCTCCCGCTGCATGGTGGTGATGGGTCGAAGAGATATCCCGAAATTTTTATAGAGAGTCAACTTAATGGATAAAAGACTCTGAACAGGCAAAGCATAATCCCCTTCAATACACAAGGGCTTTTCAACCAAATTTTTAAATACGATACAATCAAAAAACTAACATGAGTATAAATCAGGAACCCATCAAAGGCAAAGCCTTTGTATTAGGAAAGAATATCGATACAGATCAAATCATACCGGCAGCACACCTTGTGTACAGCCTCGAAGATCCCGAAGAGCGCAAATTGTACGGAAAGTATGCCCTCTCGGGTGTGCCTATTGCTGAATCGGGACTTCCACATGGCAATATCCCTCTGACAAAAGAGGGCGAAACTGACAGCGAATTCAAAATTATCGTAGCGAGCGACAATTTTGGCTGCGGTTCTTCCCGTGAACACGCACCTGCCAGTCTTGAGATAGCGGGGATTGAGGCTATTATATCGTCATCATACGCACGAATTTTCTATAGAAATTCTGTGGATGGCGGTTTTTTAATTCCGTTTGAAAGCTACGAAGACCTAAGCACTGAAATACATACCGGCGATGAACTGGAGATTGACCAGGTTAATCATCAGTTAAAAAATGTAACTCAGGACAAAGTGTACAAAATAAAACCACTGGGAAGCGTAGCTGATATTGTTCATGCCGGCGGAATTTTTGAATATGCACGTCAAAACGGAATGGTGCCTGCAAAATGAAAAAAGTGAATCTTGTTACACTACCCGGTGATGGAATTGGGCCCGAAGTTACTTCGGTTGCCGTTGAGGTTTTGAAAGAAGCCTGCCATCACGAAGGTGTTGAAATTTCTGTTTCTGAGCATCCATTCGGTGGCATTAGTTATGAAAAACATGGAGTACCGGTAACTAATGAAACACTGGATAGCTGTAAAGAGGTAAAAATTGTGCTTCTGGGCGCCGTCGGTGGCCCTCAATGGGATAACCTCAGCGCCGATAAGCGCCCGGAAACCGGATTGTTAAAACTCAGAAAAGAGCTCGGTGTCTATGCAAATCTCAGGCCAATACAAGTATATCCTGCACTTGCCGGGGCGTCCACTATTAAAGAGGAGGTAATTGCCGGCACCGATATTCTGATTGTGCGTGAATTAACCGGAGGGGTCTATTTTGGTGAGCCAAGATATACCTCAGAAGAGAATGGCGATCCCTACTCGGTGGATACCATGAAGTACAGCTGTTCGGAAGTGCAGCGGGTTTCCCGTGTTGCTTTTGAAGCAGCACAAAAACGGGATGGCCGGCTTTGCTCTGTAGATAAAGCGAATGTGCTGGAAAGTTCACGTATGTGGCGAAAATCAATTCTTGAAATTGCCGGTGATTACCCTGATGTGGAGCTCAGCCACATGCTGGTTGATAACTGCGCTATGCAGATCATCCGCGACCCGAAACAGTTTGATGTGATGGTAACCGGAAACCTTTTCGGAGACATTTTAAGTGATGCTGCATCCATGCTTACCGGCTCTCTTGGAATGCTTCCATCTGCCAGCCTTGGCGGAGAAAATGGCCTTTATGAACCTGTTCACGGTTCTGCACCTGATATAGCGGGCCAGGGAATTGCTAATCCGCTTGCTGCCGTGGCATCAGCCGCTCTTCTTTGCCGGTATTCGTTAAACCTCGAAGCAGCTGCGCTGAAGATTGAAGGTGCAATCCAACATGTACTCGAAAGCGGCCTTCGCACTGCCGACCTTTACACTGAAGAACCCGGCACTACACTCGCAAACACACGCCAAATAGCCGACATGCTTCTCAAAGCTGTTAGCGAAAAAGAGAGAGTAACACCTCAGGTATAATGGATTGACAAACATTTGATCTTTAATCTACTTTAAAGAACCTGCAAAACTCTACATCTTTTTTTCACACAGTTGAAGAAGATAAAATTGAGTTGTAATACAAAATGTATTACATTTCCATATGAAAACAGTAAGGCTTCCTAAAAATCTTGAAAACCAGCTAAAAACCTATGCCACCCGCGAGGGTGTAAGCGAAAGCCAGGTAATCAGGGAGGCACTTGTAGAATATATGGCACAAAAAACAGAACATATCACCCCCTACGAGGCAGGCAAAAACCTATTTGGCCAGGTCGGTTCTGAGAGTACAACAAGGTCATCTGTCTACAAATCCGAATTGAAGAAGAAAATTCGTGAGAGAAAAGCTTCTCATTGATGCAGGCCCACTGATCGCCCTTTTCGATAAGAACGACCAATTCCACAAGTCTGCGATTCAGTGTATCCAGAGATTAGATGAAACTCCGGTTACCACATGGCCGGTAATCACGGAGGTTAGCCATATGCTCGATTTTCATCATAAAGCACAGATCGGTTTCCTGGAATGGATAACCATTGGCGGGCTGGAGATTTACCCGCTCGACAAGCATGACCTCCCCCGAATGATTGAACTGATAGAGAATTACAACAATGTGCCAATGGATGTGGCCGATGCTTCTTTACTCGTTGCATCAGAGCATTTGGGAACCACACGGATTCTATCTATCGATTCTGACTTTCAGATATTCAGAAACCGGTTTCGAAATATGCTGGTGAACGAGTTTGAAATTCTCCAATAAAATGTTGCCACAGAGAAATAGAGATCTTTTTTTTTTCGGCGCAATAGTGTAAGTCCCATCGGGCTTTGTCTAATTTCCCGAGATTGTTACAAAATCAATATAATTCTCTTTATGAATTCCTTCAGTTCTGCGAGGTGAATAGGCATTAATAAAAGATTTTGAAAAAAAGATTCGAGATTTAGGATTCCATTTAAATTCAAATGCATCAACGAACCCATCTTTCTCTTCAATGTAATCTATCTCTTGTTGTGCATGGTTACGCCAGAAGTATCGATTAATGTGATACTGATGATAATCTGTAATTTTTTTTCTTTCGCTCATCAGAAAGTTTTCCCACAATATCCCTTTGTCCTGTCTTAATTCAATTGAGTTGAATTGATTGATTACAGCATTTCGTATTCCTATATCATAAAAATAGATCTTACGTGATTTCTTAATTTCATTTCTGAGGTTTCGGCTAAATGGTTGAAGTTGAAAAATGATGTATGCCTTCTCCAACAGGTTGATATATCTCTCAACAGTATGGTTATCCAAGCCAGTAATTTGCGACAATTCGTTTACAGATATCTGACTTCCAATTTGAAATGCCAGTGCCTGAATAAGTTTTTCCAGTTTGGCTGGTTTTTGGATGTTTTCCCACGTAAGGATGTCTTTATATAAATAGCTGCCAGATAGTTCAGTTAATAATGCACGCTCTTCTCCCGGGTTATTAATGATTTCAGGATATGAGCCATAAAGTAGCCGGACAGACAGCAGCCTTTTTTGTTCTCTCTCTGAGGTATGGCTAATCATTTCTTCAACAGAAATAGGATAAAGCATGAACTCCCACTTTCTGCCGGTTAAAGGCTCGTTGATTCTATTAGAAAGGTCAAAAGAGGATGACCCCGATGCAATCACCTTGACACCCGGAATTTGATCCACAATAATTTTTATTGTTAAACCAATATTCTCGATTCGCTGCGCCTCATCAATAATCACATATTTGCGATTGCCAATTTGATTTTTCAACCATGTAGAAGTTGCATTTTCTAACTCTAAGCGAATATCCGGTTCATCACCATTCCACCACAAAATCTCATTATCCACCTCTCTTGCGATTTGCTTCAGAAGGGTGGTTTTCCCCACTTGTCTTGGCCCATATATAATTATTGCCTTCGAATCACCAAGCCGACTTTTAATCTTTGTATGTAAACTTCGCCGTATCAAATAAGTACAAATTTTAGATTAAACTCCAAAAATTTATATAAAATTTTGGAGTTTAACCAAAATATTTTCCTCTCATGGGTTGAGAAGTACTATTGCTACTGTTAAGGAATGTCAAAGAAACACAGATTTCTGTGATTTAGTGACTAAATAACCGGGTTGGATTTATCTCGAAAATTTAATCAATGAAGAAAAACTCATTCATGCCAAAAACATCCTCAACTCAGGGCCTGAAGTCCTGAGGTGAATCCGGGCGATTGTCGAGAATCTCTTCGATTTTATCCATCAAATTCTCAGTTAACAGATGCTCTTTTTCGAGCGACTGCATATTCTGGCGGACCTGTTCAGGTTTGGATGCGCCGGTAATAACCGTACTCACATTGGGATTTTTCAAACACCAAAGAAGGGCCAGCTCAGGAAGCTTTAACCCGGCCTCATCGGAGAGCTTAGCGAGCTTGCTCACCTTCTTGATATTTTCCCGGCCTTCCTCACTTTCAAGAATAGCTTTTCTGAGCCATTCGTAGCTATCGAGCGCAAGACGGCTATCTTCAGGAATTCCGTCGTTGTATTTACCGGTCAACAATCCACTCGCAAGCGGGCTCCATATTGTTGTACCGAGGCCTATATCTTCATAAAGTGCCGCGTACTCCTTTTCAACCCTCTCACGATGAAACATGTGGTATTGTGGCTGCTCCATCAACGGTGGGCGAAGATGCTCTCGCCGAGCAATATGATACGCCTCCCGAATCTGTTCAGCCGTCCACTCACTGGTTCCCCAGTAAAAAGCCTTGCCGGATTGAATCACCTGGTTCATCGCCCACACGGTTTCTTCTATTGGGGTATGAATATCCGGCCTGTGGCAAAAAATCAAGTCTACGTAATCGGTTTGCATCCGGTTCAGTGCAGCATCGGTTCCTTCCACAATATGCTTGTAAGAGAGCCCGGTATTGTTGGGGCCTTCGCCTCCCCAGAAGATTTTTGTTGAGAGCACCAAATCACCCCGTTTCCAGCCGGCTTTTTTTATGATGTTCCCCATCATCTCTTCAGATGCACCCCCGGCATAGGCTTCTGCATTGTCGAAAAAATTTACTCCCGCATCATAAGCGGCAACCATACAGTTGTATGCAACCTGTTCATCAACCTGATCGCCAAACGTTACCCATGAGCCGAACGAAAGTGCTGATACTTTTAATCCAGAACGACCTAAAAATCTATACTTCATACAATATCCTCCGTTAGTTTGCTTTTTATAATAACAGGTAACATTACCTACTCGTTCTGATTCAGTAAGATATTCGGGTAATTCCTTATTTTTCTAATTCTATTTGAATTAATTCAGGGAAACCCTTAATTCAATTGTCCAAATGGGATGTTATTATATAAGATAAATCGTTTAAATTCAGATATGGCTGTATTAAACTCACCATCTTTTGCTAATTGTTAACACCACGAAGTAATGCTATGAAATATCTAAAAATCTTTACCCTGTCTCCTGCTTTTTTAATTCCTTTTTTGATATTTGGATGTACTGCCACCGAGACTGCCACCGAACCGGATACTACGACTGCACAACCTGCTGAGCCGGCTGCAACCACAGTTATTGAATATAGCAGTGATTTTGCACCTTTTACGGAAGAGATATCCGGCACATCCGAAACGATTGAAATGGTACCTGTACCAGGCGGCAGCTTTATGATGGGCAATCAACACGAAGTTGTTGTGGATGATTTCTGGATGGGTAAATATGAAATTACCTGGAATCAGTACAACCTGTTTGCTAATGAATCTATTGAAAACATTCGCAGAGAACTTTGGCAGGTTTTCTACAACGTAGATATTGATGCTGATGCAGCTGCTTATCCAACCCTAACCGATGAAGTGCTTGACGTTCTTCGCGAAGCGGAAATCCCTGCTGATGTTATCTCCACCCCATCACCTGCATACGGAGACTTAAGCCTTGGCATGGGTTCCGACGGTTTCCCTGCCATAAACATGACACATTATGCAGCTTTTATGTTCACAAAATGGCTAACCGTTAAAACCGGCAATTTCTACCGTCTGCCTACTGAGGCAGAGTGGGAGTATGCATGCCGTGCAGGTGCCAATGAGCATTACACACCAACTTCCAATCCCGACAGGTATGCATGGCACAGAGGCAACAGCAACCGAAGCTATGCCCGTGTAGGCACAAAAGAACCAAATGCATTTGGCCTGTACGACATGCTCGGCAACGTTGCCGAATATACAATCGATCAATTTTTCGAAGATTACTTTGACCGGCTTGATGGCGAGCCTGCAATAAACCCAATGTTTCTGCCAACAGAACTATACCCGCGCGCGGCTCGCGGTGGTTCATGGCTGGACTTTGACGATGCAGCAAGCTGTTTACATCGCCGCGGATCGAGCCCTGCCTGGAAAATGAACGACCCTCAACTGCCTAAGAGCATGTGGTGGCACACAAATGCCCCATTTGTTGGCTTCAGGATAGTTATGCCAAAAGATCAGCCCGAAACCGTAGAAGAGATGGAGCAATACTGGATCGACGCAATTCAGGATTACTTCTAACACATCTCCCTTTAATTATTTCAAAATTAATTAAGACCCCATTATCATGAACAACCATTTTAAAAAAGGATTAACGAGAAGAGATTTTATGAAAAAAACCACACTGGCTGCCGGTGGAGGGCTGTTTTTAAGCAGCTTGCCTGTAGGTGCATCGGCTTATGCAACCGGTGACGACACCCTGAAGGTTGCTGTAGTTGGTTGTGGCGGGCGCGGTAGTGGTGCTGCGAACCAAGCACTTGCAGCTGACCCAGGCGTAAAGATAGTTGCCCTGGCTGACATGTTTAGAGACAGGCTTGATGGCTGCTATAACGCTCTGGCACAGCGCCATCTGGAAACCGGGCGGCTCGATGTGCCTGAAGAACATAAATTCGTTGGGCTTGACGCTTATAAAAAAGCCATCCCACTTGCGGATGTTGTGATTTTGACAGCACCTCCGGGATTTCGTCCGGCACATTTTGAGGAGTGTGTAAAACACGGAAAGCATATGTTCTGTGAAAAACCGGTTGCCACTGATGCCCCGGGAATTCGCAGATTTATGAAAGCTGCCAAAGATGCCCGAGAGAAAAAACTTAATGTAGTACTTGGCCTCCAGCGAAGATATCAGAACAACTACAGAGAGGGTTATAAGCGAATTGCCGGCGAAGGCATGATTGGCGATATCATTTCAGCGCAGGCTTACTGGAACGAAGCCGGTGTTTGGGTGCGCCACAGAGAGAGCTGGATGAGTGAACTGGAATATCAAATTCATAACTGGTTCTATTTTACATGGCTGGCAGGTGATCAAATCCTGGAACAGAACATACACAACATAGATGTGGTGAATTGGTTTACGGGTGAATACCCCGTAACAGCACAGGGTATGGGCGGCCGTGAAGTACGAACCGGGAAAGAGTATGGCCAGATTTTTGACCATAACTTTATCGAGTACACCTATCCGAGTGGCGTAGTACTTCATGCCCAGTGCAGGCACCAGCGTGATACATGGTCCAGAGTGGGAGAAACCATTCAGGGAAGCAATGGCTCAATTGTGTATGCAGGCTATAACAACAACGCCCTAATTTCAGACAGAAAGGGTAATGTGCTCTACGATCATGATGGACTGAATGACCCGAATCCGTATCAACAAGAGCACGATGAGCTCTTTGCAGCAATTCGAAGTGGCGAACACATTGACGATTCGGATTATGGAGCGAAAACCACCATGACAGCCATTATGGGCCGTATGGCTTCCTACTCAGGCCAAATGATTAACTGGGATGATGCCATCAACTCTGATGCACAGCTAATGCCTTACGAAGTAACAGCAGACACAGAACCACCGGTACTGCCAGACGAAAACGGATACTATCCTGTTCCGGTACCGGGTGTATCAAAGCCGCATTAAGATTTGTTTTGATTGATAGGTTAATATTAAATCCGCAGCTTCAATTTAGGCTGCGGATTTTTTTTGTCCCGTGCTAACTTCACCCTTCATTTTGTTATTTTGAAAGATGCCCAACAAATAAAACAGTTTAATCATTAAAAAACAGCCCTGCCATGAACCGTAAGAACTTTCTAAAAAACAGCCTTTTTGCAGGAACAGCATTAGCAACCGGTACCGGAATATCCGCAAAAGCTTCAGCCGAATTAAACCCTCAGGATCTGCTGCAAAAGCACAATTTTAAACTGAAGTATGCTCCAAATTTTGGAACCTTCAGAGCACATGCCGGCAACGACCCCATAGATAACCTGAAATTTATGGCTGATCTTGGATTCAGGGGACTTGAGGATAATGGAATGAAGGGGCGGTCTATCGACATGCAGGAACGAATCGGGCGGCAGCTGGAAGATTCCGGCATCACAATGGGTGTGTTTGTGGCACATAGCATCTACTGGCATGAACCAAGCCTCACAAGCGGTGACGATGAAAAACTGGATCAATTTCTCAGGGAGATCAAAGAATCCGTTGATGTTGCAAAACGTGTTGGCGCCAAATGGATGACTGTAGTACCGGGGTTCGTTAACCTCAGGCTTGATATGGATTACCAGGAACTACTTGTGATTGACGCTTTGAAACGGGCAGCTGAAATTCTGGAACCGCATGATCTTGTAATGGTTATTGAACCACTCAATACGTTAAGAGATCATCCCGGTATGGTACTTACCAAAACATCGCAGGCATACAGAATCTGTAAGCATGTAAACAGCCCCGCCTGTAAAGTTCTTTATGATGCCTACCACCAGGCCATTACCGAAGGCAATATGATTCCTAATATGGAGCGAGCCTGGGATGAAATACCATACCTGCAGGTTGGTGATCACCCAGGCAGAAACGAGCCTTACACAGGCGAAGTGAATTACCGTAATATCTTCAAGTTTGTGTATGATAAAGGTTTTGATGGCATTGTTGGAATGGAACACGGGCGTTCCCAGCCGGGCATTGAAGGTGAGTTAAGGCTTATTGAAGCCTATCTCAAAGCTGATGATTTTGAGGTTTGATTCGATTTAAATCTTAAATAACCCAGAATTTCTATATCAGCATTTTGCAATGCGTCACATTGAGCGCACGCCGAGCCTTTAGTGTTTTTAGGATTGGAAATTAACCGAGGCTGAAGTTGAATTACATACCCGAAGAATATCAATCAAAATATTCTGAAACCAGCCTCGATACCTCTTCAACCATCTCTTCGCCACGAAGATTGCGGGTAACAATAGTACCATCCGGCCCCACAAGATACATAGATGGCACACCGCCGATATTAAAGGCATTCACAAGTTCACCATCAAACATATCGGACTGAAGAATTTGAGGCCAGCTCATACCATGCTCCTCCATAAATTTTTCAACCGTTTCCACATCTCTATCAAGCGCAATCCCGATTACTACAAGCTGCTCCTGATCCATTATCTCATGGATCTCATTTAGATAGGGTATTTCCGGGATGCATGGCCCGCACCAGCTCCCCCAGAATTCGAGTAGTACAAATCTGCCGCTATAATCATCGAGAGAAACCGGTTCACCGTATATAGTTTCTGCAATTAGTGCCGGAGCGGGCTGGCCAATCTGAAGAGATTCCAGCTCGTAAATCTCACCCAATCCAAAAGTAACAAACCACTCACTGGCATTTAGTTCTACTAACTCCCGGGCATATTCGAGCACTTTTTCGTTGTCTCCCGCTTGCTTATAATATCTTGTTAAATAGGTAAGCATTTGGGAGAGGCTGGTGGGATCGGTCAGCTTCTCCTCAAGATGATGTAATTTTTCGATGAATAAATCATGATCGAGCTCATCATTCCTATGGTAAAGATTGCCTAACGAATTTATTGCATGATTCCACAATGGTGAGTCATAATCCAGCATTTCGTACAGCTCATCCAATCTTTCCGAATATCCTGTATTACCCCACATCATTACAGACGATGAAAAAAAAAACTGTTCTCTCTCGTGCCCTCTATTTGCAATCAAATAATCAAAAATTTGATTTGAATAAGCGATTTGAGTGCTGTCGTCAAAACCAGATTCTTGAACTTCATTCCACGCTTTTTGAATGAATTCGATGATATCTTCGGCTTCATCTGCCTCCTGAGCCATAACAGGGTAACTGGATAAAATCAGGAAAAAACTGATCAATACGGAAAGATAATAACTCCTGTAAAGTAGTTTCATAGTGGGCCTTGTTTAAGTAAAGGATTACTAAAACAATAATAAATAATCTTCTACTTTAAAAGTACCTGCATTCCCGAGGTGGCCCACTGCTTTACTTCGCCATCCACTTCTTTATATATCAATGCTTCCGTATTCTCGATTTTTTCGATGAGTTGAATGGCCTCTTCAGGTTCCATCAATGTTAGTGCTGAAGCAAATGCATCCGCAAACATACCATCTGATGAAAGAACAGTGGCCTGAATCTGCTCGGTTGCACCAAGGGCGGTTTTGGGGTTCACAATATGGGAGTAGCGAACGCCGTCAATTACCGCAAACTGGAACATATCGCCGGAAGTGGTCAGTGTTTTGCCGGAAATCTGAACAGTGGTGTGTGCCTGACTCCCGCTGCCGCGGCTCCCTTTTGGTATTGCCACATCCCAACTGTCGCGACCCGGCGGTGGGCTGCCCAGGGTGATGTCTCCCCCCGCATCAACCAGAACCGATGAAATGCCAAACGATTGCACTGTTTTTACAGCTTCCTGTGCCGCATATCCCTTCGCGATGCCACCAAAATCTAATTGCATATTCGGGGCCGTTAAACGTACGGATTGATTTTCAACATCCAGCTCGATGTAGCGATAGTTCACGGATGCTTTAAGTGAGTCGAGCGTAGCGGCATCAGGCAATGCCGGTTCGGGAAGCCTGCGGATGTATCGCCATTCGTGAGTCATCGGGCCAATGGTAACATCAAACAATCCATCTGTTTTTTCCGAAATCCATACCGATTTTTCCAGCACTCTGAACAGATCATCACTTACCTGCATCCACTCCCCACTGCCTGATTTTCGGGAGATGCGGTTCAATTCACTTTCAGGAATGTAATCACTCATGATTTGATTGAGCTCTTCAATTCGTTCAAACGCCGCATTAGCTGCACGGTTTGCGAGTGAGTCATCATCCGAATACAGAATCAGATTGATCTGCGTGCCCATATGGCGCGACTGAAAGGTGTACCGCTCCATATCCTGTGCCGCCGTATCAATAGAATAACCGATAAAGAGGAGTACAAAAATTGCTATCTGTAAAAAATGTGCTTTCATGGCTTTAAGGTAACGAATTGAGGGCCTGCTTATGCATGGAATCACCAACAAATCTACCCGGCATGTTTATTTCT
>SLLL01000040.1 GCA_007134085.1 Balneolaceae bacterium | reverse complement strand
TCTAAAAAACATGTAGGTTTGATTGCTGATGGTGGCATAAAACAGACCGGAGACATCCCCAAAGCAATTGCCGGTGGCGCAGATGCTGTTATGATGGGTTCCATGTTTGCAGGTGTGGATGAAAGTCCGGGTGAGACAATAATCTATGAATCCCGAAAGTACAAGACTTACCGTGGAATGGGTAGTTTGGGAGCGATGGCGAAAGGATCGAAAGACAGATACTTCCAGGATGTGGAAGATGATTTAAAACTTGTACCCGAAGGAATTGAAGGGCGCGTTCCTTATAAAGGTTATCTGAGTGAAGTAGTCCATCAAATGTCAGGCGGGCTTCGTGCAGCAATGGGTTATGTTGGTGCAGCCACAATAGATGATCTTAAAAAAGCTGAGTTTGTTCAGATTTCAGCTGCAAGTTATAAGGAGAGTCATCCGCACTCTGTTCAAATTACCAAAGAGGCCCCGAACTATTCCGTATCGTAATACGGATCAGATTTCTGTTTTTTCCTGATTGAGTATGTGGCAATTTTTAAAAAAAATCTTATCCGAAAAAGAAGGTGATGTAACGGTGATCGTTTTTGATGAGAACGATCCTGATGCTGCAAAAACATTCAAACTCAAGTCGCTGGATGTTGTTTTGCTGCTGGTATCTATCACCACAGCAGCCATTATTTTTACAATTGCTATTTTTTATGCAACTCCGCTAAGCTCAATTTACCAAGAGCGGCTGGATGAAAGGTTTCGCGATCAGGTTATTGAAATTAGTGAAAGGGTTACGGCACTGCAGGATTCTTTATATGCCCGGGAAGTACAGCTCAATGATTTGAAAGGTTTTGTACGAACTGTACCCGATACTCTTTTCGAAGTGGAGCAGAGGCCCATGCTGAACTTCGCCTACGATGACAGAAGTTTCTTTTTGGAGAGTTCATCCGCCAATACCTACGAGATGCTTACCCGTCACGAGATCATTTCTTCATCACGCTTAGATCGTGAGTCAGCTTTCCCGGCGCCTTTTCCAATTGAGGGTTCTATTACACAACGTTTTTCTGTTGATACCGGCCATTATGGAATAGACATTGCAGCGGAAACAAATTCAGAATTTCGGTCTATAGCTGATGGTGTTGTAGTTTCTGCAATTTGGACCATAAATTATGGTTATGTTCTATATATTCAGCATGCCGATGGCATGATGAGTGTTTACAAGCACGGAGCACACCTGTTAAAAAATCAGGGTGACTTTGTACTGCAAGGTGATATTCTTGGCCTTGTAGGTGATCGCGGTATATTGAGTTCAGGCTCGCATCTGCACTTAGAATTGTGGAAAGATGGCACACCTCAAAATCCGTTAATGTTACTTCAACAATAAAAGGACACATGTTCAAAAAACAACCAGTGAAAGTGAATAATACTGCTCAAAAACCTCCCTCTCTGAATATGATAAGCGAAGGTACCCATATAAAAGGTACTATTAACTCGAAAAGTGATTTGCGCATAGCCGGCAGAATAGATGGCGACTGCATCTGTAAAGGAAAAATCATCGTCACTTCAACCGCAAATTTAAGCGGCAATCTTATTTCAACTGATGCAGATATTTCCGGTTATGTGGATGGCACAGTAAAAGTAGCCGGTAAACTTACCTTGCGACAGGGGTCAGTTGTTGGTGGCGATTTGCATACCAAAACATTAATTGTGGAAGAGGGAGCGCAGTTTAATGGCAGCTGTAAAATGGGCGAAGGCAATACAGAACTTAATGGAATGCTTGATGCTGAATTTGCGAAATCAACAAAAATTAAAGAGCCTGCCAAACAGGAAGCCTGAATTTGTTTAGTGATCCAAGGCATAAACGATATGCCCGTTATTTGGGGCTTGGCGCTGAAATAGCTGTTGCACTCAGTGCCCCAATTTTTCTTGGATATTGGCTAGATTTACAATGGGAAACATCACCGTGGTATCTTCTTGGAGGTATAATGCTTGGGATAATATTGCTGATTGGTATTTTTTCAAGAGTGATTAAGGATATCAGCAGTACAGATAAGAAAAACGGAAGAGAGTGACGTACAGCAATACGGAATCAATCCGCAAGGTTTTGATTGGGATTTTTATTTATGCCATCCTGAGTTCGCTCGCTGCAATCACTATTAACGGTATCTCTATAGGGTCGTGGTACACGGGGCACCTTCTTGGCATGGTAACTGTAATTTTGCACCTTGTAAGTTCTTATGTCTTTGGGAGAAAAGAAGGCAAACAGTTTTTAAAAGCTTACTTCTGGAGTTTAATTGCACGTTTTTTCGCTGTCTGTTTTATCTACGCAATGATCATTATCTGGACAGAAATTGAAGAAATAAGTTTTACATTTAGCTTCGTTATTTCATATCTTTTCCATTCTGTAATCGAAGTGATTTTTTTGAACAACAAATTATTAGACTAACCACGTCCAAATAGAAGATTCAGCATGATATACGTAGTGCGCCGGGCACTTGCTACCCTGTTTTTTTTGATTGTTTTCGGCCCTGTATTATTAGCCTCAAATGCTGATACTGAACAAAACTCAGCCCCAATTGATGTGATGGGGAAAGTAACTGATCACGACTATTTTGAGCTCATTTTTGGGGCAAAAGTTTATCTTCCCAGAATGTTTTATTCAGGTGGTGAATGGTATTTTTTCAGAGACACCTACAGTGCCCTAGATTCAGGTGAATTTGTGCGCGGTGAGGAAGGTGGAATTGTAAGAGCAGATACAGGTGAATCGATTGCGTTTGATCTGTCGATCACATCGCATCTTATTTACCTATGGTTAAGCCTTATTCTTACAGTTTTCATAACCTTTATGGCGGGGAGAAAGTACAAAAAAGGAATAGGCAGGGATTCGGAGCCTAAAGGCGCACTGCTTAATATTTTTGAAACACTTTTTGTTTTTATAAGGGATCAGATTGCAAAGGAATTCATGCCCAAAGATAAGTACGAAAAATTTGTTCCTTTTCTGTTTACCATATTTATGTGTATTGCTTTTATGAATCTCTTTGGGTTGCTGCCATGGGCAGCCGCGGCAACAGCAAACCTCACCGTTACGGCCACATTAGCGATCATTACCTTTTTGGTAACACAGTTAAACGGAACAAAAGATCACTGGAAGCATGTGTTTGTATTTCCGGGTGTGCCGAAATGGGCGTTAATCATTTTGACTCCAGTAGAAATACTTGGGCTTTTCACAAAGCCATTTGCGCTTGCCATTCGTCTTTTTGCCAATATGTTGTCAGGCAAAATCATGATTGTTTGTATTCTCGGATTGATATTTGTGTTCACCGAGCTCTTTGGCGCAGCAATTGGAGTTACATCCGGGGTGTTTTGGGTGCTCTTGACAGTGGCACTATATTTCTTAAAAGCTTTGGTAGCTCTCATTCAAGCCTACGTATTTACACTGCTATCCAGTGTATTTATTGGAATGGCAATAGAAGAGCATAATCACGACCATGAAGACTCATCTGTAGCTAACGCTAAAGATGTTGCATTACAAAATCACTAAATAATAACTAAACAAAGGTAAATTATGAGTTTTATAGCAGCAGGATTCGGTGCCGGTATCATTGCACTTGCAGCAGCATTCGGTATCGGTATGATCGGTAAAAGTTCGGTAGAAAGTATTGCAAGACAGCCTGAAGCTGCCGGCGATATTCGTGGAGCTATGCTTCTTACAGCCGTATTTATTGAAGGTGTTGCCCTTATCGGCGCGATTGTTTGTATTATCCTCGCACTCGGTATTGGCCAGTAATATCAGGATAGCTTTATGCATTATTTCCTGAATGGAAACGCCCTGCTCTCGTTTGATACGGGCTTTGGGTTTTGGGTATTTTTTACAACAATTGTCTTTCTTTGGGCAATGAATAAGTGGCTGGTGCCACCTATCATGAGTGCCTTGAAAGAGAGGGAAGACCGCATCCGCGAATCGTTAGAGACTGCGGAAAAAGCCCTTGCCGAAGCTGAAAAAATCTCACGTAACAACGAGAAAGCATTAAAAGACGCAGAAATAACAGCGCAAAAAATCCGTAAAGAGGCATTAGAAGATGCCGAAAAAGTTCGAAATGAACGGATTGAAAAAGCTACACAAGACGCTGAAAAACTGCTCGAAAATGCACGTTTAAAAATAGAGCAGGAGAAAAAGAGCGCGCTCAATGAACTCAGAAATCATGTTGCTGAGCTGGCTGTGCAGTCTGCTACAATTATTATTAAATCTGAGTTGGATAAAGAGAAGAGCCGGCACTTGGTCGATTCGTTTATTAAAGATTTGTCTAAGAAGAATTAAGAATGAGTTCAACTGCAGCAAAACGTTATGCAAATGCTTTTCTTAAAACTGTAATTGAGGAAGGTAAATTAGAGACAGCTAAAGACGATATGTCTACCATCAGCAGTACGCTGGATTCGTCTAAGGAACTTCGCCTGTTTCTAAAAAACCGAATCATTAGCAGTTCGCAAAAAAGGGCAGCACTTGAAGCCATATTTGCTGATAAAACAGACAAACTTACGTTCGGCCTGATAAAGCTATTGCTGGATAAGAAGAGGGAAAATTTACTGGAAGAAATATCCGCGAATTTTCTTTCTCTCTACAACCATCATCACGGAATCATCGAAGCAAATATCTACTCTGCTTCCGAGCTGGATGATAAACAGCAAAAAGCCCTCATTAAAGAGCTTGAGCAATCAACCGGCAAAAAGGTAAAAATCATTACGAATATACAGGAAGATCTGCTCGGTGGATTAATGGTGCGTATTGATGACACAGTGATTGATGGTTCGGTCAAATTCAAATTAAATCAGCTGAAAGAGAAATTCACATCAGCTGCAGTAGAATAAAAATTTAGGAATAAAAAATGAGTCAAGTTAGGCCTGACGAAGTATCTGCAATTTTACGAAAACAACTCTCCGGTTTTGACGGTGAAGCCGATGTTTACGATGTAGGTACTGTGCTCGAAGTGGGTGACGGTATTGCACGTGTTTACGGATTATCCAAAGTACAGGCGGGTGAACTTGTAGAGTTGCCCGACTCTCTCGATAGTGAGGGAAATCCTGTGAGAGGGATGGTGCTTAACCTTGAAGAAGACAACGTGGGTGTTGTGCTTTTCGGATCATCAAAAGTGGTTGGAGAAGGGCACACCGTTCGCCGGACTGAAAATATTGCATCCCTGCAAGTTGGCGAGGGACTGTTGGGGCGTGTGATCGACCCTCTCGGGCGCCCAATTGATGGCAAAGGCGCAATTACTGGTGAAACGATTGACCTGCCCCTTGAGCGTAAGGCCCCCGGTGTAATTTATCGGCAACCAGTTAATGAACCGCTGCAAACCGGTATCAAAGCAATCGACTCGCTCATTCCTATCGGCCGTGGCCAGCGAGAGCTTATTATTGGTGACAGGCAGACAGGTAAAACTGCTGTTGCAATTGATACCATCATCAACCAAAAAAATACACAGAATACAGATAAGCCGGTTTTCTGTATTTATGTAGCGGTTGGGCAAAAAGGCTCTACAGTAGCATCTATCGTAAACACTCTTAAAGAATACGGTGCACTCGATTACACAGTCGTGGTTTCTGCACCTGCAAGTTCATCTGCACCGCTGCGTTATGTAGCACCCTTTGCCGGAGCAACAATTGGCGAGTATTTCCGGGATACTGGCCGTCACGCTCTTGTGATTTATGATGATCTTTCAAAGCAGGCTGTAGCTTATCGTGAACTTTCGTTACTTCTCAGAAGGCCTCCGGGCCGTGAGGCATACCCGGGTGATGTATTTTATCTGCACAGCCGTCTTCTTGAACGGGCTGCAAAAATTATTGACAACGATGGCGTTGCCAAGCAGATGAATAACATTCCTGAAGAACTTGTGCCAAAGGTAAAAGGTGGTGGATCATTAACTGCGCTTCCTGTTATTGAAACTCAGGCAGGCGACGTGGCTGCATATATCCCCACAAACGTTATTTCAATTACCGACGGCCAGATATTTTTGGATACTGATTTGTTTAACTCAGGTATAAGGCCGGCAATTGATGTTGGTATTTCAGTTTCTCGTGTGGGTGGTTCAGCTCAGGTTAAATCGATGAAAAAATTATCCGGTACACTGAAACTTGATCTTGCCCAGTATAGAGAACTCGAAGCTTTTGCGAAGTTTGGTTCAGATCTTGATGCTGCGACTCAAAGACAACTTAAGCGCGGTGAGCGCACAGTTGAACTGATGAAGCAGGGTGAATACAAACCACTTTCAGTTGACAAGCAAATAGCCTTGCTGAAAATTAACAGTGAAGGCATTCTGGATAAATTATCTGTTGATAAGATTCAGGAATTCGAGGAAGCATTCCTGGAGGCAATTGGCATTAAGTACACCAAGAAAATGGATGATCTAGCAGCTTCCGGTGTTCTTGATGATGAGTTTGGTAAAGAACTGATTGACACTGCAAATACAACTATTGAACAAATCTTAGCTGTAGCAGAGGCATAACAGATGGCAAATCTGCGAGATATACGAACCCGGATCTCTTCTATTAAGAATACACAGCAGATCACCAAGGCGATGAAGATGGTAGCTGCTGCTAAACTTAGAAAAGCGCAGCAACGAATGGCGGCTACACGCCCGTACGCTAATAAAATGCGCGAGGTGATGTCCCGGCTGGTATCTGCAAACAATTCAGATAACAAACTTCTTCGTCAACCATCTGAAACAGAGCATGTTCTTTTGATAGTTGTCGGATCTGACAAAGGCCTTTGTGGTGGTTTTAATAACAACCTGTTCAGAGTGGTAGAGCTGTATATTCGTGAGCATCTCGATTCCTTCAATCAATCCGGAGATCTTGATCTAATAACCATCGGAAGAAAATCCGGTGCTTATTTCAAAAAGCGAGATTACAAAGTGATAGAATCACATCCCGGTTTTTTTGACAATTTGAACTATGAAGACACATCGGCAATAATGGAAGCTGCCTCTGCTAAGTTTGCCGATGGCGATTACGATAAAGTTTTTATCGCTTTCAATGAGTTTAAATCAGTTATTTCTCAAAACAGGCTTGTCGAAGAAGTTTTGCCAATCAAAACAGAGGCACTTTCAGAAGAAGATCAGGCTGATGAGGGCAAAAAGATTGAGACATTTACCGAGTATATTTATGAACCGGACGCTGACTCAATTCTAAACAGCTTGCTCCCTGTACACCTTAATATGCAATTATGGCGAGCTGTACTTGAATCGAACGCATCTGAGCAGGGTGCCAGAATGGCCGCAATGGATAATGCAACTGAAAATGCGAAGGAGTTAGAGCAGGAACTAAAACTTCGATACAACCAGGCAAGACAGAGTGCTATTACTACTGAGATATCCGAGATTGTATCCGGTGCAGCAGCTCTTGAAGGTAACTGATAAAGTTACATTTTTGATTAATATCAGATAAAATTTTTTTATCTTTAAAACTTATTGATTAATGGACAGCCTCAGGGATGTCCTACGACTGGAGGGATGGCAGAGTGGTCGAATGCGGCGGTCTTGAAAACCGTTGAGGCTTCACGGTCTCCGGGGGTTCGAATCCCTCTCCCTCCGCTTTCAAAGCCCCGGCCTTAAACCGGGGCTTTTCTTTTAAATAAAGTGCTGGCTGGTTCGTTTGTGGCATAATTCAATAATTCACAATCTATTTTAATGATATATCGAATAACCGTAATCATTATCTCATTTCTGCTTGTTCAGCTTTTATTTTTCCAAAATATCTTTTCACAGGATACGCTGAGAGTCAGCCTGCAAGAATTTATTGAAATAGGGCTGGAGAACTCAGGGCAGGTTGCCTACGAGAGCAGAGCAGTTGATCTTGCGGGTAATAGGCTTGATAATGCTCGTTCACAGAGAATTTTACCAAGAATAGATTTCAGCAGCCAGCACGGTATAATACCGGGCGTGGTGAGCCAGCTCGATTTACCAAGAGGGCAACTCTATCTGGACCCGAACCTTGAAAACGATTGGGAAGACTGGGCAATTTTTACCCGGGCTGAAATAAGTGCAGTACAACCTGTTTTTAGCTGGGGCGCGATCAACAGGGCGGTATCAGCGGCAGAAGCGGCTGCAAGAGCTTCATCCTATCAGTTTAGCGCTGTAAAGGCTGAGGCAGAAATGCAACTTTTTGAGCTTTACTACAGCTATCTCCTCGCAATGGAAATAACACGAATAATTGAAGAGGCAAGGGATCAGATTGATAGGGTTGACCGAACTTTACAACAAATGAAAGATGATGGCGATCCTGATTTGAAAGAATCTGATCTTTTCAAATTCGACATCTTGAAAACCGAATTTGAAGTTGAGGTTGTGGAGGTTCGTGAATCAATGAATTTTATAGAGAGAGTTTGGAGCTATGCTCTCAGAGCTACGGCCACTCAGAAATTTATGCCTTCAGAAAGTTTTCTGGATCCCATTGCCTATGCTATTGAAGATTTTGAGTATTATCAAAATATGGCAATGCACTCCCGTCCGGAGCTCAGAGGAGTGGAATTTGGAATAGAAGCTTTAAGAAACAGTGTAGAAGCGGTTAGAGCACAACAATATCCGTTCCTGTTTTTAGGGATAACAGGCAGCTATGCAAATACACCTAATAGGCCAAGGCAAACAAATCCGTTTATCATTAATAGTACTAACTTTGCTACTGCTGGTATTGGGTTTGGTATCAGGCAAAATTTGAACTTTTCTTCTATGAGAAATAGTGTTGAAAGAACTCAAATTGAGTACAGAAGAGTGCAGGACCTGCACCAGGCTGTATCTGATGGTGTTACTTTAGAGTTGAATGAAAAGTACAGAGCTGCTTTAATAGCTGAAGCAAAAATGAAGCAGACAGAAGCTGCATTATCAATTGCAAGGAATTGGGTACGAAATGAACAGTTAAACTACGATATCGGTTTTGGCGATGTAGAAGACCTACTCGACTCTTTACAAAAAGAGCTCGAACTTCGAATTCAGCTGAAACAAAATGTATTCGAATTGAATAAAAGAATTGCAGAGCTCTACAAAGCAAGTGGAATTCCTGTAAATCAGTTACAAGTAAATTAAAAACTACGAAAATGAAAGTAATACTCTTTTTAATCATCTCGCTACTAACGATGCCTTCCGTGAGTTTAATGGAATCTGACGCAGCTGAAATCAGAGAGATGCTCGAAGCAAGAGACGCAGAAATTAAAGAGCTTTTGGGGCCAGCAGGCACAGATTACACTCAGGAACAGCGAGATCAGCTTAAGGATATTATTAATGATGTAATCCATTACAGATCGATGGCACAATTTGCCCTTGGCAATACTTACGATGAACTGTCTGAAGAGATAAGAGATGAATTTGTTACTCTGTTTGCTACAATAATTCGCGACAATTCTCTAAACCGCCTTGATATTTATCGCGCTGATGTGGTTTACAATAATATTGAAGTAAATAGCGGCAGTGCGTTTGTTGAAACAACTGCCCAACTGGATAATGTTCGCACCCCGGTTGATTATAAAATGGAACTTATAGATGGCGTTTGGATGATTACAGACATGACCATAGATGATGTATCTACGGCAGAATCTTACAACAGGCAGTTTCAAAGTATCATACGGCAACGAGGTTTTGATGCCCTTCTGGAGAGTTTGAGAAGACGGGCTGCAAGAGCATAGCCGCTCTCCTTGTTTTGCTGAATGTAGATTTGTTTTTCATAAAGGTGTAAGAATTGAAAGCCTAAAATAAAATGCGGGATAACCCTGCCGATTTGTCTCTCCACTTTATTATCTTTCAGGCTTATTGCTAGTATTAGATTTATGCAAAGCCCTCAAAAAGCTTAAAGAGAGGTATATTTATCCGGCATTTTATGAATGAAAATCTTATCAAATTCCAGACGAAATCACCCGAAGGGTATGTGTACGCCTCGTATGGATCAGCCGGATATCTCAAAAATGTAATAGCCAGTGTAATTACACTTCGCCGTTATGATACAACACGCCCGGTAATCCTCTACTGCTCAGCAGAACATAAAGAGCTTGTTGAAAAGTACTCACTACACTATCTCTTCAAAAGTGTTGAGCTGCTTGAACCTGAAAATGCATCAATCCCCGGTTTTAAGCACAATATTCAGAAATTTATGCCATTTGATAAAAATCTGATTCTTGATTCAGATATCGTTTGGTGCCGGGATCCAGGCCCTCTATGGCAGTCGTTCTCATCAATTAAATTCACGATAACAGGAAATGAAAAAGCAGATGTTTTTTTTGGGGGGCCAAAAGGGTTCTCTGTATTGATAGACATTCTGTTAAGACGAAGGGAGAGAACGCTTAAACGCTTTGGATTAACTTACCTGAGCCGTGTTCAGGCAGGTATGATCTATGCAGCCGATCAAGAGACAGCAGCAAAAGTTTGTGAGCTTTCTAAAGAGTATTTCCAGCGGCAGGATGAAACTCACTTCAGAAGCCGGCGTGAGGAAAAAGGAAGGGAAGAAGAGAGTTGTGAATGGAGTCTTGCTATGGCAATGGCAAGCTGCAAAATTCAGGTCTATCCCTGGCTTAATGGGTATGAAAGCCCACAGCTTGATTTTATTGAAAGCCTCACTGAGTATACGCCGGGTTTCGAAAATGTAAAGTGCCATTATTATAGTGATCAGTTTGTGTATGATTTAAAAGGCTTGAAAAACAGAACCCTTCAAAAGATTTTGATTCGTATTCTCTCTATGTTACCCGGAAAGGGGGATCATTTTTATGTAACTCCATATTGCCTCCATTTTGGATGGATGCATCAAAAACAAGCTTTGAAAACATTTTCAGAAAATTGTTGGAGAGAGTTAACCAACAGCTAATTGCTCAAACACTTATTTAACGCGTCACTGAAAGGCACTTTATTTCTATGAAAAAGGTCTTAATGATAGCTCCCTACTTTGTGCCCAGAAGACGTGTTGGCGCCCAAAGGCCATTCAAATTTGTCATTCACTTGCGCGATTATGGCTACGAACCTGTTATTCTGACGATCGGCACTCCCGGGGCAGCTATGACTGAAAATGAAAAAGAAATGTTAGAGGGAATCGAAATTATTTCAGTTGGTGCTCCATTTGATCAAACAGTTAAAAAACCGTCAAAAAAAGGCGAGAAAAAATCAAAATTAGGGCAAGATTTGCTTGACTGGATAGATAAACAGACGCCCATGGATTCATGGATATTCCTGTTTCTTGCCAGGTATTTTTCCATTAAAAAGAATGTAACTCAAGTACAACCGGATTTAATATGGGCAACGGGCGACCCATGGTCATCACTTTGGCTGGGAGAAAAGCTCTCCAAGTCACTTGAAATACCCTTCATTGCCGATTTCAGAGACCCTTGGACTTTGTCGAATTTACCGCTTCGCAACCGGTCATCATTTTCTGAAGGCATTGATATGGAGATAGAAAAACGTATCGTACAATCGGCTGATAAGTTGATTTTTACCGCGATGCTCACAGAATATTTATACTCCGATTTTTATAACCTCCCGGAGGATAAAACAGCCACTATTTACAATTCTTATGCCAATACCATCTCTGACACCGAGGTTGATGAATGGGATGCTGAGATTGACCCTGGAAATTTGAACATGATTTTCTTCGGCCAATTTAGAAGGCTTAGCCCTGTGAAATCGATTGTGAAGGCACTCAAAATTTTACAGAATAAAAATCATGAAGCTTCAAAAAGAATCAAAATTCACAGCTTTGGCTTGCCGGATGAACAAAATATGAATAGGATAAAAGATGCCGGTTTACTTCAAAATTTTACGTTCCATGAACCTGTTGAACCCGAAAAAAAAGATCAGGTTTTGAAACATGCTGATATTCTATTGCTTAGCACTGATGAGAAAAGGGAAGAAGTTATTCCGGCAAAACTGTGGGATTACCTTTCTGTTCATACCCCGATTTTTTCTATCGCACCTAACCCAGAGGTGGCAGATATCATCATGAGAAGTAAAGCCGGAGTACAGGTTCATCCGGGAGAGAAAATGGAAATCGCTGCACTTTTAGAGTCGTTTTCAATTGAAAAAGCGAACAGAAGCAACTCACTTTTTATGCCCGAATCTATTCTACCTGACCGGGGAATATATGAGGCAAAGCAAACCACAAAGCAGCTCGCGTCTATTTTTGACGAAGTTTTAGAAGATGGCTGAAAGATCATCAAATCTCACTGAGAAAACAGGGGTAGTGGTATTCGCACGAATTGTAACCACATTCATTGATCTTGCCATTGTAATCGCCACTATTCAAATCCTCTCAAAAACTGATTTTGCGATTATTGGTTACCTGCTAATGATACACGAAGTGGCCAGAAATGTTGCCACAATGGGCTTTCCGGATAGTGTTTTCTACTATTTTGAGCGAGTATCGGGCAGCGCTCGGCGAGGATTTGTGATGCAGACCACAGCTATTCTAGCGGCTACGGCTGTAATATCAGCCCTGATTGTTTTGTGGATAAGCCAAATTGCGCCCGAGCTATTGCCCCAGTGGGATGCAGAAAGTATAGCGCAGGTACAATACCTGCTGCCATTTATGGCACTTGTAGTTCTACTGGAAGTGCCAACCTGGCCTGTAACAAATATTTTACTAGCGCTGGACAGGCAAAAGGATTCGGCATGGTATGAAATGATTACCAGCCTGTTAACATTGGTTTGCCTTGTTGGGCCACTTGCCCTTGGATTCGGACTTGAAGCAGCCATATATGGACTCACGTTTTATGCTTTTGTACGTTTTGTGGGTTCATGGTTCTGGATGAGGATAGTTTTGCCGAGTGGTAAAATGGCAGATTCCGGCATTACTATGAGGCAGCAGGCTCATTTTGCAATTCCACTGGGATTGTCATCATTGGTGAATAAAATTAACCGCTATACCGACAAGTTTGTGGTTTCCATTTTACTCCCGGCTGCTGCTTATGCTGAATACACTATAGGTGCACAAGAAGTGCCCATCATTCGGGTAATTCCGTTTGCAGTAGGTACGGTATTAATAAGCAGATATGTAGCATTTCAGCTGGAAGATAAGCGTGAAGAGCTGCTTGCGCTGTGGTATAAAGCAGTTGAAAAAGTGAGCCTGCTCGTGGTACCGCTAACCGTAGTTTCTATCATTATCGCATCGGACTTGATTGCAATTGTAGCCGAATCAGAGGGTACTGATTACAGAAACTCGGTAATTCCATTCCAGATTTTTAATCTCATTGTACTGCTGCGCGTAACCAATTATGGCAGCATTTTGCAGGCTTTTGGAGATACAAAAGGGGTATTTTATCTAAGCCTTAATCTTGTGGTGGCAAATATTATTCTGAGCATTCCACTTACTATTTATTTCGGAATTATTGGTACCGCAGCAGGCACCTTCATAGCCAATTTTTACAACTGGCTCATTACTCTCCGGCGTATTGGTGGCCACATGCAACTGCCGGCAAGCAAAGTTTTGCCATTCCCTTTTTACAGTAAAGTTTTGTTGATAGCTGCCGGTAGTGCTATTCCGGTGTGGTATAGCCGTGTTACATATATTGCGGCTGATAGCGTGTTAACCGGCCTGCTATTCTCCCTTTTTACATATCTATTTTTATTCGCAGTTACAGCCACAGCTTTTGGTGTTATCACAAAGAGTGATTGGGGTAAGCTTCGGGATTGGCTGTCACTCAAATTTCTGAGATAGGCGGTATCAACACTCTTCCTGTGTTACTTTATCATAAAGTTCTTCTACCTGTTTTACCATCTTATTGATTGTGAAAGTTCTTTCTATTTCTAAGCGTGCATTTTTTGCAATTTCCATAAGGTTATAGCTGCCGCATATGATCTCTGAAATAGTGTTGACGATGCCATTTGCATCTCTTTCATCAACCAGAAAGCCTGATTTTTGATGTGTTATTGCCTCCGGAATTGCGGCATGCTTTGTTGCAATTACGGGTGTGCCTAATGCCATCGCTTCAAGAATTGTGTTCGGTAGCCCCTCCATGTCACCATCAATAGCGGTTACGCTTGGAGCAAGAAACAGGGAGTGTTTTTTATGCGCGTTTACAATCTCTTCAACAGGTTGAAATCCCTTAAACGTTATCTGCGAATCAATACCATTCTCTTTTGTGAGCTTTTTAAGTTTTGAGAGCAACGGCCCATTACCAAAAATGGTAACTGGCAGCTCGATGCCTTTCAGCTTTAACAAGGCAATAGCTTGTATTGCATACTCGAATCCCTTTTTTTCCACCAGCCTGCCTGCCATCAATATGTTCAGGCTGCTGAAGGTTTTTGTTTGGTACGGCAACAGATCCGTATCCAGCCCGAAATAGATTACGCTGATTTTGTCTGATGGGAACCCAAGATCAATTAATTGCCTCTTCATAAAATCTGAAGCAGCAATAAATGCCGCTCCGTATCGTGCCAGCTTTTTATAACGCATTTTCCACCCGAATTCTCCGGGGAGGCGCGAAACATCCGAACCGTAAAAGCTCACCACAAGCGGAATATTTTCTCTCCTGGCAATGGCTAACATTTTGTAAGCATCGTAGCCGAAGTGTGCATGTATGATGTCTGGCTTCTTCTCCCGCACACTTTTTTTATAGAAAGGAAGGGGGCGGTTAAGATGAAAAGCTGCAGCATTGACTGTTTTTTGGTAAAAGGCATCCGGTACAAAATGCACAGGCAGGCCATCACAAAAATGTAGCTTTCGGTAGCAGAGTGCTGCCGGAGTATATCTTTGATGATTGCTTACAAGCCGATGGATGAATGTTTCTGACCTGTTAAGAAAGTTCGTTTTGTAATGCAGTACAGAGCCCATGCAATCAGTTTGAGGCAGAACGATTTATTTCAGTTTTCAAGACAAAGATAATAAATTACCACTCGTTAATTGATGCTATCAACCACCGCTAAATATCGGTATTGAGATGAACCGCAAGGCTGTTCGAACTCTGTTTATTTGTATTCTTATCTACCTTCCTTTGCAGTATGCAGTAGTGGGTATTGTTGGATATTACGATGCTGAGCCGTGGCCGGCATTTGTATTTCCCGGCTTTAAAAGTGTACATGTTTATGATGATGGATTCGAAATTAAAAGAACTGTAATTGATGTGGAAACCATGCATCGCCAGCGCTCACTCGATATGTCTCCTCAGGATTTTTTCCCAGAGATACCACTCTCACAAATTCCCGGATTTGTACGAACGCATTTTTCGGATGATGAAGCGGTTCAACAAATTTCGAATGATGGCCGCGCTTGGCTCCAAAGAAGAGCAACAGAGATTTCCGGTTTTTCTCCAAACACGATGTACATTATAGAACTGACGGAATATTATCGCCAAACTGAAGATGGAGCTGTTCTCGATATGGCAATGGAAACCAACCGGATCAGGCTTCAATTTTGATGTATGAGGTTTAAGAAACGCTTCGATAATTGGATTTTTAATTCATTTTCTGTTTCAGTAGAAGGGCTGGCACTACTTCGTATATTTACCTCCCTATTCATTTTGTTGTTCTTAATTCCCGGAATGGGAATGGGGCATTTCGGTTTTCTGGCATCGCTCCCTAATGACTTTTACGCACCTTCACCGGGGCCTTTACGCATTTTTGATGGGTTTCCGCCATTAGCCATTTTCCAGCTGGTTCATACTATTTTGGTTATCTCTCTATTTGCGATGCTGGCAGGTTATTATACAAAGTGGGCATCCGTCCTAACTGGAATTTCAATCCTGATTCTTCAGGGATTTATTTACAGCATCGGGAAAGTAAACCACGAGATTGTTGTGCCATTGGTGCCAATTATAATGGCATTCAGCAATTGGGGCTATGCTTACTCTGTTGATTCCATGAGGAAGAAAAAAATTGCTAACCCAGAGAGCTGGCCGTTAACACTTCTTGCCCTTTTTGTGGCTTTTATGATGTTTACGGCAGGTTTTCCTAAAATATTAGGTGGTTGGTTAGATCCCTCTACCCAAGCAACTCAGGGCCATCTGTTCAACCAGTTTTTTATCAGAGAGCGGCAGGCACTGCTGGCGGGTTGGGCAGTAGGATTTGATAATGTAATTTTCTGGGAACTGCTTGACTGGCTCACCATTCTTTTTGAGATAGGGTTCATCGTAGCACTTTTCAAAGCATCATGGTTTCGGCTGTTTGTGGGGTTTGCCGTGGTGTTTCACTTCTCCACAATGATGACACTCAACATCGCTTTTCTGCCAAACTTTTTGGCATATGCTGTTTTTCTAAACTGGGAAAATATTTATTCAACTATCCGTTCGCAATATGTTCGCTTTAGCGGGGTAACCGGCATTAAATCAGGCAAGCGTGCTGTTCTTCTCTTTTCCGGAATGGTTTTATTGATTTTTCTGCCTATAAAATTGCTAAGCGCCCAAAATATCGCCCTCAGCCAGACAGACCTGATGCTTCATGAGTTTGTGCTTGTAACCACTGCTTTTCTGTTTGTTGCCATTGTTGGGTTTAAAAAAATGGCAACAGCAGTGCTGAAGAAAAAGAAGGTCAGATAATTTTTTCAAGCCACTGCGGTGCTGATTTTACCACGTTGTCAATCAGCAGATACCAGGGGAAGCCAACAAGTATCAGTTGCATCACAAATGCGTCAAACCGAATGTTCATGGTAAGTGTAATTCCAAAATGCATGCCGATGAGAAGTGTGGTGGTATATGGCCGTAATTTGTGCCACCACATTGTAAAGCCGATTAGTTCTGTAAACCAGCCAATCAATAAAATTACAGAAGCTATGGCAGTGCTGTTCAGTGCCAGTTGCTGTAAAAAGTTTGGGCTGTACACACCTTCGCGTGATAGAATATCGATACTCTTTTCGCTTATCCATAACCAAAGGTGCCTGCCATCGTACCAGTTTATACCCGTACCGATCAGCTTTGCGAAGAAAGCGGAAGTGTAACCCAGCCCGATAAAAAAGATGATGGCACCCATCACAAACCGTGGCATCTGCTTATGGCCCGGGAAGAACCACGCTCCAATAGCAAAGCAAAAAACAGACATACCAATAAGGTGCTGGCTGTGCGGTATTTCACCCTGTGAAAAGCGTATTACATGCTGTAGATGGAAAAGAACCAAAACAACCATATAGAGCCATTTAGGGCCTTTCCTCAAGAAACAAAGAGTGATGAGCAGTGTGATGACAGCAGCATTGATCAGGGTAAGATAGTGATCAAAAAAAAGTGAAACATCAATGTAGTTGGCAAGGCCCAGCGGCAGCACCACTTCAACATTTCTGAGTTGTGTGTACCACCCCCATTTCCAAACAAAGTAGATGGTGTAACAAACCACAAAGAGTTCAAAAAACTTAAAAAACCATAACTCACCGGGTGAAGTGTTACGCTCCGGTTCAAATAGCCCTCGTGTTATGGATTTAATCCAGGCCATCTTACTGCGCCCCCTTTTGGTAATAACCGGGTGGCAGGTTGGGATTTGTATATATTGAATCAGCAGTTACCAGCAAAAAAGGTTGAATGGTAACCGAAACAGAATCCTCACCTACAAGTGTGCCGTGAACTTTTGCTGCCATCCAACGCCTGTCTTGAATGTTGCTGGGGCCAAGCATTTGCCGTAAAGCATCAAGGCGGGTAGGAGTCCACTCTTCGGTTTTTGATATAAAATTGGAATAGTCGATCTGATCCACACCAATGGATCTCAAGGGTACCGGAGGGGCAATTTTTTGATCCAGTTGGTGTTCCTGCCAAATGATATGATCAGGCAATTCGGTTACATCCAACACCATTGCCCGGGTCCATGGATTGCCGGCCTGGGAAAACATCGGGTAGATACTGAATGGCCAAAACTCCCCCTCGTGCGTTGCAACCAGTGCTGCATAGATAATCAGGATTATCCCAATTATTTTTATTCCCCGAAGTGATTCTGTCATATTCATATGTACATACATTAGATCAAAATAAAATACAGATCATTCAGTTAACTTGATGTTGAATTTTACACTAAAAGCTCAACTGGTAGTCAAAAAAATCATCTGTCATGTGAATGGCGATGCTTCGTAATAAGTTGTTTACCTGAACTTTCTTTTGAGCTAAAAAGCTTATCTTACACCATTTACCAAGATTCTACAGATCGTTCATGCATAAAATTATTAGTTTCCTTCAGCCGATTGTTCAGTTCAACATTCGTCATCCGTTTTGGGTTGTTTCCATCGCTGTTGCACTCGCCATTTTTGCCGGAAGTTTTGCTGTAAAACTAACCGTTGATACAGACATTGCAAATCTTTTACCGGATACACACCCCAACGTACAGGCACTAAAACAGCTTCAGGAACAGGTTGGTGGCGAGACTGAGATGAGAGTTGCTATACAATCGCCCGATTTTGAAGCCAATGTAGCGTTTGCTGAACTACTTGCAGAAGAGAGCCTAAAGCTTTTCTACCCTCGCCGGGATATCTATTTCTTTAACCGCGCAGAGTTCAGGCGCGATACGGAGATTCTGAAAGATAATGCTCTATACCTGGCTACTACTGAAGAACTTCGTGAGATCATCGGTTTTTTGGAGGATGAAATTGAGATTGCACGACAGGAGGCTAACCCGTTTTTTGTTGATTTTTTTGATGATTTTGATGACGAAGACGAAGACGAGAGAAACATAGACCGCTTTCAGGAAAGTTATGATGACTTGATCCCGCCGGAATTTCCTGCCAGCGACGACAGCACGCTGGTAATACTTACACTCTTCCCAACGGGGTCGCAAAGTGATATTCGTTACCTCGAAGATATGTTCGAGGAGTATGGAAGGTTTATTGAAAGAATGGATCCCGCTTCATTCCATCCCGATATGGAAGTCAAATTTGGAGGCAGGCTGAAACGTCATTTAAACGAGTTTGAGTCTATCATGGATGATGTTTTCAATAGTTTTGCGCTCGGGATAAGCAGTGTAATTCTGCTGGTGATGCTCTATTTTTGGATCAAAAAACTGATAAACTATCGCAGGGGGGCGAGCAACAAACAACGCCATTCTCTTTTTCAGCATATTATCCGTATGCCTGTTCCCATTCTCATTATCGGGATACCTCTTGTGATCAGTTTAATGTGGACATTTGGCATAACCTATGTGCATCTGGGTGTGCTTAATACTATGACTTCTGTACTATTTGTAATCCTGTTCGGGCTTGGGATTGATTACGGCATTCACTTTTATGCACGTTACATTGAATTCAGGGCATCCGGTGAGGATGTTGAACACAGTGTGCTACAGGCATACCAAAAAACCGGGACGGCTATATTTGTAAGCGCGGTAACCACGGCATCTGCACTGTTTATCCTTGTATTTGCAGATTTCAGAGGCTTTTCAGAGTTCGGGTTCATTGCCGGCACAGGAATACTTCTGGCTCTTTTTGCTATGCTGTTTATACTTCCTGCCTTACTCGTAATTTTTGATCGCTGGAGATGGATATTGCTCATCAAACGTTCTGATGATGTTGTTCTTGAACCGGTTATTCGCAGATATCCCTTCTCGCGGCTCATCGTAATTTTTGGTGTTTTGATTTCTGTGATCGTTTTATCCCTCTCGTGGAACCTGAGGTTTGAATATCAGTTCAGTAACCTTGAACCGGTTTTCGAAGAGTTCGAACAGTTTCGGGAATTTACAAGAGGCGTGGGGGAGAGCTCTCGGCGCAACCCAGCTTATATCATTGCAGATAATGATGATGATGTGTTTGAAATTCTGGAAATTTTACGGGAAAGAAAGCAGTCTAACCCTGAAACCATGATACTGGATGTTGAAGCTTTACAAGAACGATTCCCCCCGAACGAGGAGCTTGCAAATGAAAAACTCAATTATATTGCGGAAGTCAGGCGTCTGCTTCAAAACACATTTATTGTTGGGCAAGAAAGTGAAACACTCGATATTCTTCGCCGCGGTTCCCAAACTACCGAGCCTTTGGATGAAAACCTTATCCCCGATTTTCTGAAAAACCGTTTCACTACGCGCGATGGTGAAATAGGGCGTTTTGTGATTGTGTATCCAAACCAAAGCCTGTCTGATGGCCTTCGGTCCATAGCATTTAAAGATGAAATATCAGAAATAGTGCTTGAAAATGGCCGTGTTTATCACGCAGCCAGCACCTCTATAGTTGCTGCGTCCATGCTTGAGTTAATGAGAGCTGAAAGCCCGTACATGGTAGTAGCCACATTTATAATTGTATTTATTTTCATCTACTTCTCATTTGGCAACCTGCGATGGGCACTCATCGCTCTAATTCCGTTAATAATCGGTTTGATTTGGTTGTTTGGTGTGATGTTGATTTTTGGCCTGAAATTCAATTTCTATAACCTTGTAGTGTTGCCAGCCGTGTTAGGGATTGGGTGCGACAATGGTGTTCATTTAGCTCATCGATTCAGAGATGAAGGCAGAAAGAATATGTGGGAAGTTCTAAGAAGCACCGGGCAGCATATCACAATAGGTTCATTTACCACAATGATGGGCTTTGCAGGCCTGCTCTTTACAAACCACCCGGGGTTGCAGTCAATTGGTGTGATGGCTGTAGTAGGAATTGGGATGACGCTATTCACTGCGCTTACATTCCTTCCCGCAATGGTTCAGCTTCTTGAGGATAAGAAAATGATGCATGAATAGAAGATGATCATCAAAACGGAAGCTATTGTTCTGAGAGCTGTTCAATATGGTGAAACAAGCCTTATTGCGACACTTTTTACGCGCTCAAATGGCATCCAGGCGGTAATTGCAAAAGGAGCCAGGCGCCCCAAAAGCAAGTTTTCGGCGTTTCTCGTTACAGGGCAGGTTTTAGAGGTTGTTTTCTATCATAAATCAACCCGGGCAGTTCAAACACTTTCTGATGCAGCATACACCCTAAAGCTCGACAATCTTCGGGTAGACATGCATAAGATGGCAATCTCTTCTATCATTATGGAGCTGGTTAGCCAAATTTTACACGAGAATGAGGTGAATGAATCTCTATTTGTGTTCATAAAAAAAATGCTGAAATGGATAAATGATCAGCAAGAAGTCAGTAAAACTATTATCCCATATGTACAGCTAAGGGTTATCGATAAAATTGGAATAGGTTTGCAGCCTGATGAAACAAATGGCTCTCATGATAGTGATAAAGGCTATATGAATATTGAAAAAGGTACACTATCAGTTGATTCTTCTGGGGCAGAGTCGGTTTTGCTTTCACCATCTCAATTCACATTTGTTCGGGATTTACTACATTCCAATAACAGTGCGGTACTGAAAAAAAAATTTCCGAAAAATGAACTAAGTGAGCTAATCGAATATTTAGACAGATACATTCGTTATCACGTGGAAGGAGTAAAACCCAGACGATCGGATAAAATTTTTGATACCATATTGAATCCTCCCTTATGACATTTAGAGAAAAATTACTATCAGGCATTCTATTACTGTTAATCGGCATCATGCTTGGTATGATTCTGATGCTTTTCCGTCAGGGCTCATTCTCTTTTGATCTCGCAGAAGTTCGTTTTACAGAAGTTAACCGAAGTGATACACCATTTTGGACGAATGAAGAACTTGAAAAAATTGACGACCGGTTTATTTTCCGCAATGTAGCCAGAAATGTAACACCCACCGTAGTGTTCATTGAAACAGTTGTTTCTAACAGAAACAGGCGTATAGATCAGGAAGATGAAAATGAAGAAGGATTTTGGGATCGGTTTTTGCCGCCAAGAGCTCGCACAGTGGGATCCGGTGTAATCATCTCATCTGATGGATACATCCTCACAAATAATCATGTAATAGAAGATGCGCTGAGGGATGGTATCACAATCACGCTGGATGATAAACGCTCGTTTGACGGGCGCGTAGTTGGAAGAGACCCAAGCACAGACCTCGCTGTTTTAAAAGTTGATGCTGTGAACCTGCCGGCAATTACGGTTGGAAATTCCGATTTGGTTGAGGTGGGCGAATGGGTAATGGCAATCGGTAACCCGTTCAGGCTTCGGTCAACGGTAACAGCAGGAATCGTTGGGGCTTTAAGCCGTGATGTTCAGATTATTAATGATGATTATCGAATCGAAAGTTTTATTCAAACTGATGCAGCCATTAACCGAGGTAACAGTGGCGGTGCATTAGTAAATACGAGTGGTGAATTGATTGGTATTAACACCGCAATTGCTACACAGAGCGGAACCTATCAGGGGTATGGATTTGCCGTGCCAAGTAACCTTGCCCTTAAAGTTGCAACTGATATCATTGAATTTGGTGAGGTGCAGCGAGGAATGATGGGAGTTAGTATAGAAACTGTGAATGCAAGAATTGCCCGCAGAATAGGGCTTGAAACTATTGAAGGCGTGGCTGTAAGTGGGGTAGGCAATGAGAGTGCTGCTTACGAAGCCGGTATCAGGCCTGATGATGTAATTCTTGCAGTTAATGGTGAGCGTGTGAACGAATCAAACCGCCTGCAGGAGAGGGTTGCTATGTTTCGGCCCAATGATGAAATAACATTAACTGTATGGCGGCGGGGAGAAACCATGGATAGGACCCTCAGGCTGCGAGAGCGTGTTGTACAACCGCCGATAGCTTCCAGAATTGAGCAGTTTGATGATGAACCTGAATTAGATGAATGGAGTGAAATTCCGCGTGATGGCCGTTCAAGGGGCGTAGAACAGAAATCTTTTGATAAAGTTGGATTCACGTTGAGGGCATTGTCAACACCTGAAGACCCCGAGAAATTTAACATCTACATACATAGTGTTGAACGAAATTCAGAGGCATGGAACAGAGGGCTGAGAGAAGGCTCTGAACTCCTTGAATTGAACAATATTGAAGCATCAGATCTACAGCTAATCGAAAAAGAGATTTCCGAATCAATTCAAAACAATCGATCTTTGAACCTAAAAGTACAAACCCGTGAGGGGAGTATCGGTTATTTTAAATTACACTAATTTGTTCACATGAAATATCTATCCGTAATTGCTATCAGTGCAGTGTTGCTGGCTGCCTGTGCAACACCCGAAGTAGCCGTAGAAGTTGAACCGGAAGAAGAATCGGCAGTTCCCGAGTGGTACAGCAGTGATCTGTATGCTTCATCCGACTCATCAACTGTTTACGGATTTGCAATGGCTTCAGCAGCAGATTCAGCAAGCGCAGCCAGCTACTCGAGGGAGAGTTCCATTCAAAATCTTAAATTCGAAATCGACCGCCTTGCAGAAGAGGCAAGAAGAGTACTCGCTGATGAACATGGTTCTCCATTTGCTGATACATCTTTCATCATAGATTTACGCAACGCGATTCGAGATCTGGACGTCAACTCTGCGGAATTTACCGTTGAGCATGAAGAAGCCGATACTGGTGTTCACTATATCTACACGAAGGCAGTTTTAAATAGAACAGATCTTATTTCACTCCTTCAACAGGCTAATAAGCCCGCTGCCTTGTTGCAAAAACTATCACCCTGACAGGATGATGAACCGTTCAGGAAACCGGCTCAAATCGTGACTGGAAAAATCTGAGATACTTTGGTTCATACACAAACTTAAGGCCGGTTACGTTACTGCTGTTGTGTAAAACAGCTTCAACCGATTCCGCTACAACATCCATATGTGCCTGGGTGTACACTCTTCGCGGAATGGTTAATCTTACCAGCTCAAGGTTGGGATAATTGTGTTCCCCAGTTTCGGGATTTCTCCCTGCAGAAACCACACCGCGTTCCATTGCCCGCACTCCAGAGTCGAGATAAATGGCTGCTGCTAATGATTGTGCAGGTAGTTCTTCCTGATTTAGGTGGGGTAGAATTTTCTTTGCATCGAGGAATATACCATGGCTGCCAATAGGTTTTACAATTGGTACACCCATTTCAATCAGTTTATTCCCAAGGTAGATAACCTGGCCAACCCTTGCACGAATGTGATCGTATTCTACAGATTCTTTAATGCCAATCGCTAATGCTTCCATATCACGGCCGGCCATACCGCCATAGGTGTGTAAACCCTCATAAATAACTACCATGTTTCTCGCCTTGTCGAAAATGTCTTCGTCATTAACAGCAAGAAACCCACCGATGTTTACAAGAGCATCTTTTTTTGCACTCATGGTAGCTCCATCAGTTAAAGAACATATCTCTTTTACAATTTCCCGAACAGTTTTATCAGCATAGCCTGGCTCCCGCAGTTTGATCAGATAAGCATTTTCAGCTACACGGGTCATATCATGAATAATTTTGATGCCATGATTTGCAGTAAGTGCGCGCACAGCCTTTAGGTTTTCAAGCGAAATAGGCTGGCCACCAGCCATATTTACTGTTGTGGCAACAGATACATAAGGAATTCTATTTGCTCCGAACTTTTTTATGACAGATTCTAGCTTATCAAGATCAATATTCCCTTTGAACGGGTGTTCGTTTTCAGGGTTGTGGGCTTCATCGATAATTACATCCACAAAGGTGCCACCTGCAAGTTCCTGATGAACTTTTGTTGTGGTGAAATACATATTTCCGGGGATGACGTCTCCCTTTTTAATCATAATCTGTGAGATGATGTGTTCGGCTGCTCGTCCCTGGTGTGTAGGCACAAGATATTTATACCCGTAATAGCTTTGAATGGCTTCTTCGAGATGATAAAAATTTTCGCTGCCTGCGTAAGATTCATCCCCAAGCATTAAGCCTGCCCACTGCCTGTCGCTCATAGCCGAGGTGCCACTGTCCGTTAAAAGGTCTATATAAACATCTCTGGATCTTAGTAAAAAGGTATTAAAGCCGGCCTCTTTAATTGCAGATATGCGCTCTTCTTGGCTTGTTATTTTAACAGGCTCAACCATTTTGATTTTATATGGCTCAGCCCAAGATCGTTTATGTTCTTTGTTCATAGCAATGCTCCGATTTTTTTTTGTTGTTTTTTGAAACTTATGGTAGAGGTAGAAAAGGAAGGGAAAAGAATTCAAGCGATGGAGAGGAGCGAAGGGTATGCATGTGGTGTAATGCATATGTCATCAGAAATAAGGTTTTTTCTGATAGTGCATGGCATATAATAAATTACGTTGGCTAAACTATTCAGTTTCATGGAGTAAATTTAGGCTATCCGAATCATCACATCAAGCAGAAATCTAATAATTGAATAGGCAGAGGGTTTTAGAGCACGGAAAAAGAACAGTCCTTAGAATTATATTTTGCTAAGTACTTTATTAATATTCCAAATGACAATATAAATTCATATTTTTGTGTGATTGGTGTTATAAAATTAACTCCATAATCGACAAAGTGATAACCATATATTGGTTCGGAACATAAATACCATACTCCTATATAAGATTTGTCAATTCAGTCGTAAATGCTAACATTAACATATCATTCGCTATGAAAATTATTTATAAACTATGCGTCATTGCGTTAATTGCTTCATTAACACTTGTGCCTCCCGTTGATGCTCAGGAAAATCAAGAGCCCAACAGACTGAGTATAGGTTTAATGGGTGGAGTAACTCAGGGACATATGAACATTGGTACTGAGTACGATCCTACTTTTGGGTTTAACCTCCGTTATGCTGCAAATCCAACCTTTGCAATTCAAACAAATTTCCTTTTTGGTACTTTCACTTCGTCTGATGAAGATGGCGTGAACAACCAAGGTAACTTCTACGACAGACACTTCGAAAACAGCTATTTCATCACGTCTGTTACTTCCCAGATCAATATGCTGAGAATGTTGGGGTCTACATCAGAAACAGTGAATCTCTATGCTACTGTTGGTTTAGGCCTTATTTTTAATGACGTAGAAACAGAGACAAGAAATCCAATTGGTGCATGGGAGCAATATTTAGGTGAAGATCACTCAGAGCCTGCATTTTTTGCTAACTTCGGTGCCGGTGTTCGTTTCAACCTTGGCCGAAGGCTGGATCTTTTTGCACAATACGATTATAACATTGCTAATGATGACTTAATTGATGGCCATAGAACCCGCCCGGAGCTTGATATAGATCTTAACAGAAGAACTCAGGATCACTGGAGTTCGTTAACTGCTGGTATTCAGATCAAATTCGGAAGCAGCGACCGTGATGCAGACTGGCATAAATTTACTCCAGGTGTAGATCCGGCAGCATTAAACAGATTAGAAAGCAGAGTTTCAGATCTCGACAGCAGAGTAGCAGACAACACATCAAGGCTTGATGAGCATGAGCAGCTTATTCGCGCTCTCGAAGACAGAATGGATGAGCTCGAAGAGAGAATGAATAACCTTGAGCAAATGGTTGCAGATATGGATAGAGTTGAACTCACAATTGATAGTGATGTGCTCTTTGCATTCGACTCAGCTGTAATCAGAGAAAGTGCTAAACCAACACTCGCTAATGTTGTCCGCGCACTTGCGAATAACCCAGAGAAAAATCTCTCTGTAGCAGGGCACACTTGTGATATTGGTTCAGAGTCTTACAACCAAGGCCTCTCTGAAAGAAGAGCCGCTGCTGTTAAGCAATACCTCGTAACATCTGGCATTGATGCAGACAGAATATCAACCAGAGGTTATGGTGAAACACGTCCGCTTGTGCCAAACAGAAGTGAAGAAGCAAGAATGCTTAACAGAAGAGTTGAAATGGTAATTCAGTAAAAAAATCCTGAAACCTTATTTTTAGAAAGAGGCTGCCGAATATCGGCAGCCTCTTTTTTTTTGAATATTGGAAAAGTAAAAGGAGAGCTTATCTATTTGTTACACAAATCCCTATTATTAGAGTTATTCCGTTTAACCAAATCTTTTTAAGTGGATCCATCAGGGCTGCTGATCTTACTCATTCTGGCAATTGCGTTTTTACTGTTAATTGTTAAAAATGCGCCCGCAGATTTTGTGTTTGTAGGTGCACTTACAGCAATCATTATTCTCAATATCATCCCTGTAAGTGATGCTTTAGTTGGATTTTCAAATGAGGGAATGCTTACCGTTGCAGCTCTCTATATTGTGGCTTACGGGCTTAAAGAGACAGGAGCCATTCAGTTTGTAATTCAGAAAATACTCGGGCAAACTAAGTCAGAGTTCACCGCCCAGGCAAGAATTATTACTCCGGTGATGGGCCTAAGTGCATTCTTGAATAATACACCAATCGTAGCATCATTCATTCCGGCGCTGAAAGATTGGTCTAAAATGCATCAGATAGCCAACTCGAAATTGCTAATTCCGCTTAGCTATGCAGCAATTCTTGGCGGCACCTGTACACTTATTGGAACAAGCACCAACCTGATTGTAAACGGCCTGCTGATAGATAACAAGGGAATTACCCTCAATATTTTTGACCCTGCATGGGTGGGAGTTCCAATTGCTTTGGTTGGTGTAGTTTATCTTTTAACCATAGGCAGAAAGCTTTTACCGGACAGAAAATCGGGTTTCGCTTCATTCGAAAATACACGGGAATATACCATTGAGATGATGATTCCAGATGATAGCTCTTTAATTGGAAAAACAATTGAGGATGCCGGTTTACGTCAGTTACCAGGATTGTTTTTGGTAGAAATCATCAGAAGTGAACGTATTATTGCAGCTGTTGAACCCTCAGAAAAGCTAAAGAAAAGTGACCGCCTTATCTTTACAGGAGTTGTGGATGCTATGGCAGATCTGCAGCAAATGTCTGGTTTGCAACCGGCTACCGAGCAGGTGTTTAAACTTAATGCCCCAAGAAATGAGCGCAACCTTGTTGAGGCAGTAGTTGCTCCCTCTAACCCCTTAAATGGCATGACTATAAAAGAAGGTGAATTCAGAAACAGGTTTGGTGCTGTAGTGCTTGCTGTAAGCCGCGATGGAGAACGCATCAAAAAAAGAATAGGTGATATCAGGCTGCGTACGGGTGATATTTTACTACTCGAAACACCAAGAGATTTCACAAAGAGATTTCGGTCATCCAACGATTTTCTACTGGTGAGTACCTTGTCAGAGAATGGTGCACCTAATACAGAAAGGGCAGGGCGGGCATGGTTAATTCTCGGCTTGATGGTACTTGCAGCAGCAACCGGGTTACTCAGCATGTTTAAAGCTTCATTCCTTGCTGCCGGTGCTATGATACTTTTTAAATGCTGCAAACTTTCTGATGCACGCAGAACCATCGACTGGCAGGTGTTGATTGTTATTGCATCTGCTTTAGGGATTGGAAATGCACTACAATTAACAGGAGTAGCTGAAACTCTTGCAGGTGGATTTATAGAATGGGCGGGAGTAAATCCCTATACAGCATTAATTGCTACTTATTTAGCAACATGGCTGCTAACTGAAATGATTACCAATAATGCCGCAGCAGCACTAATATTTCCTATTGCTATTACTTTAGCAGACTCTATGGGAGTGAGTTTTATGCCTTTCATCATGGCAATAATCTTTGCAGCATCGGCAAGTTTTTCCACGCCAATTGGGTATCAAACCAACCTGATGGTACTTGGGCCGGGAGGATACAAATTCAGCGATTTTCTAAAAGTGGGTTTGCCACTCAATATTGTGGTAGGTGCTACGGCTTTGATCCTTATTCCAATCATCTGGCCCTTTTAAGGCTCAAAATTCCTATTTTTAGTGCTTATTGAATTTCAGTTTTGAAACTATTTCATCAATAAAAAATCAATGATTCAACAGATTAACGAAATTGCCATAGAGGCAGGAAAAGCCATCCTCACATTTTATAATGGTGAGATTGAGGTGGAAAAAAAGGATGACAAATCACCACTCACAAAAGCAGATATGGCTGCCCATACCATTATAGTGAATGGGTTGAGAAAACTTGCACCCGATATACCGATTATCTCAGAAGAGAGTGTACTTCCTGATTATGAAACTCGCAAAGATTGGTGGCGTTTTTTTCTTGTAGATCCGCTTGATGGCACCAAAGAGTTCATCAAAAAGAATGGGGAGTTTACCGTAAACATTGCTCTTATTGAGGGAAATGAACCTGTACTTGGAGTGGTGTACATCCCGGCAAAAGAACGGCTCTACTATGCTGATGAAAAGGGCGGTTCATGGATGCAAAACGGAACTGATGAACCGCAAAAAATTTCACACACTCCTTATGATAAATCAAATGCTGCACGAATTGCCGTAAGCAGGTCTCATGGAGGCAGTGATACAAAAGAACGCCTTGCGAAAATGGGTATTCAGGTTTCTGAGGAGATACCCTATGGCAGCTCACTGAAAATTTGTCTTGTTGCAGAGGGTAAAGCAGATATTTACCCCCGTTTTGGCCCTACAATGGAGTGGGATACTGCTGCAGCCGATGCGGTGTTTCGATATTCCGGAATAAACGGAACCCGAAAGTCGCCACTAACTTATAATAAACCATCGCTGAAAAATGATGAGTTCATCATTGGCTTGTAATCCTGAAATACAGAATACATCATAACAGGCATTCAAGCTAATGAACTGTGAATTCACGACACTTCAAAACCTGACATTCAGCGGGTAAGGCCGTACCTTTAAAACAATTCATTACTTAATAAAATCTCGACCTATTTATGAAAATTAATAGCCATCTGAAGCAGCTTGAGGATGAAGGAATTTACATCATGAGAGAAGTTGCCGCACAATTTGAACGGCCGGTTCTGCTATTCTCGGGCGGAAAAGATTCCATCGTAATGGTTCACCTCGCACTCAAAGCATTTTATCCGGCTAAAATCCCGTTTCCGCTGATGCATGTAGATACCGGCCACAACTTTAAGGAGACGATTGAGTTTCGCGACAAACTTGTTGAGCAAACAGGTGTTGATCTGATAGTTGGAAGCGTACAGAAGTCCATAGATGATGGCAGGGTGAAAGAGGAGACAGGCCCCGATGCCAGCCGGAATGCCCTCCAAACTGTAACTCTTTTAGATACGTTGAAAGAACATCAGGTAGATGCTGCACTTGGCGGCGGACGAAGAGATGAAGAGAAAGCGCGTGCGAAAGAACGGTTCTTTTCTCACAGGGATGTATTTGGCCAGTGGGATCCAAAAAACCAACGGCCGGAGCTTTGGAGCATTTATAACGGGCGGAAAAACCCCGGTGAACATTTTCGGGTATTCCCAATCAGCAACTGGACAGAAATGGATGTGTGGCAATATATTGCTCAGGAAAATATCGACATACCCTCGATCTATTTTGCGCATGAGAGGAAAGTATTTAACAGGCGTGGTGTTTGGCTTGCAGATACAGAATATGTAAACAGGCAGGAAGATGAAGAGCTCGAAAATAAAATTGTTCGCTTCAGAACCATAGGTGATGCAACCTGTACCGGTGCCGTACTTTCTACCGCTTCAAACATGGAAGAAATAATACAGGAAGTTGCAGCTGCGCGCCAAACGGAACGCGGCAACCGTCATGATGACAAACGAAGTGAAACTGCCATGGAAGACAGAAAACGTCAAGGATATTTTTAATTTGATTACCGAAATGAGTTCTAATACTTCAGCCTTCTGTCTTTACGCTTCCTCCTAAAATATCGAAATCAAAAAATTACCATAAACTAATCATGCACAACGGCGAACAGTACGACAGTAAAAAATACCTCGACATGGATCTGCTTCGGTTTACAACAGCTGGTAGCGTAGATGACGGAAAAAGCACCCTTATAGGCAGGCTACTGTACGATTCTAAATCCATATTTGAAGATCAACTCGAAGCCATTGAGAAAACCAGCCGAAGCAGCGGTGAAGAAGCCGTGAACCTTGCTCTGCTAACGGATGGGCTGAAAGCTGAAAGAGAGCAGAAAATTACAATCGATGTTGCATACCGATATTTTGCCACGCCAAAGCGTAAGTTTATCATCGCCGATACTCCCGGCCACATTCAGTACACCCGAAACATGGTTACCGGCGCGTCTACTGCCGAGCTTGCAATCGTTCTGATTGATGCCACCAAAGGGGTTCTCACGCAATCAAAGCGTCACGCGTTTATCTCATCCCTGTTGCAGATTCCGCATCTTGTAGTTGCGGTAAATAAAATGGATCTGGTTGATTATAGCGAGGAGCGATTCAATGAAATTGTACATGATTTCAGAGCCTTTGCCAAAAAGCTCGAGATCGATAATATCACCTATATCCCAATATCAGCGCTTGCCGGAGATAATGTTGTGGATAAAAACGGCAAAACGCCCTGGTACAATGGGCCAACACTGCTACATCACCTTGAAACAGTAAAAGTGGATGCATCGCACAATGTTGTGGATTTTCGCTTTCCTGTTCAATATGTGATTCGGCCAAATCAAAATTTCAGAGGTTTTTCCGGCAGAATAGAGTCAGGCAGGATTCGCCCCGGTGATGAAGTTGCAGTTTTGCCTTCAAAACTTACCAGTAAGGTAAAAGAGATTGTTACAAAAAATGGTAACCTTGATGAAGCATTTCCCGGAGATTCTGTGGTGCTTACCATAGAAGATGAAATTGATATTTCCCGGGGTGATATGATTGTTCGAAAGAACAATGTGCCAAAGATTACCTCAAATTTTGAGGCTTATCTCTGCTGGATGAACGAAGAGGAGATGCAGCCGGGCAAACAATATATGTTGATGCACACCACATCAACCACAGTGGTTTACATTGATGATGTGATCTACAGGATGAATGTGGACACCCTGAGAAGAGAAGATGCGGATATATTAAAGCTCAACGAAATTGGAAGGGTAAAACTTACAACCGCAAAGCCACTCTTTATTGATGCATACCAGGTAAATCAGAGAACGGGCAGTTTTATCATAGTTGATGCAGCATCGAATGTAACTGTTGGTGCGGGTATGATTCGCTCAACCTCAACAGAGGCAAGCGAACAGATCAGAGAAAAGGCTGATGACAAAAAGACAACGGTATCGCCCGACGTGGTTTGGGAGCCGTGGAATATTTCCCGTGAAGAGAGGGAAAAACGTAACGGCCATCAAGCGCAGGTACTTTGGTTTACAGGAATTTCAGGTGCCGGCAAGAGCACAATTGCAAAAGCTGTAGAGCGCAAATTATGGGATTCCGGGAAACAAACGATTCTTTTAGATGGCGACCAGGTTCGCCACGGATTGAATGGAGATCTTGGGTTTAGCCCGGAAGACCGTTCCGAGAACATCCGCAGGGTGGGTGAAACAGCACGGCTATTTTTTGAGCACGGGAATATTGTGCTTTGCACATTTGTATCCCCGTACCGCAAAGACAGGGATAAGGTTCGTAAACTATTCCCTGAAGCGCGATTTACAGAAGTTCACATAACCTGTAACCCTGAAACAGCTCACCAAAGAGACCCAAAAGGCCTGTACGCAAAAGCCAAAAAAGGAGAGATTAAGGGCCTCACCGGGTTTGATGGGGAATACCAGGAACCGGAAAATCCTGAAGTTGTAATCAATACCGATGAAATGAGCGTTGACGCTGCTGTTGATAAGGTTATTAATCTCTTAAGAAATTAAATTATGTATAATAATGGTATACCCTTTTGTATTCGCTATATGATCTACATTTGACATGGAAAATTATATAGTATTACCATAATGATTATGAACGAATTATTGTTTATTCACTTTCCTAAATCGTTTTGGACAGTTAATGGGTTAATTCTTAGACAGGTTTCGGGCTGAAGTATGCCAACTTTATCTTTTTTTAGGAGATTTTACCCTTACAGGCGGAATTAATGGTTGTGTGGAAATCTTTGATATCAGTCAGTTTCCGGTGAAAAGTGACGTGGATGAACAGGTTGACGATTGATGATGGCGTGGTTTCGATAAAGGTTACTTTATAAAAATTCCAAACTGTCGGATTATTCAAAGCATGTCGTATTTCATGGTTGATTAACGCATATATGGTTTAGAACCAACGAATGAAGGAAATCAGAGGTATGATTCCCGTTTTTCTATCTGAATCCTAAACCATCAAATAACAGCCATGAACGTTTTATCAATTTTCAAACTAACCGTTTTTCTCACTTTATTATTTATTGCATATACAGAATCAAGTGCGCAGTCGGTATGGGATAGTTGCACAAAATTTGTGCATGATGAAAGCGGTAGCGGAAGGGTTGCTACACTTGAGCGTCCGGCACGGGATCTTGGGAATATAATTAGCAATCTTGAACCGGGTGATGTGGTTTGCATTGCTGGAGGAACCTACACAGGCAGAGGTGATCGCGGCGTGGATTCGATTGAGATTCCGGTAAGTGTGATTGGAGGGTTTAGTCCCGATTTTACAAAACGTGATCCATGGGGACAATATCAAACCGTTTTTACCGGAATTCATAACAGTAATAACTTTGAAACACAGACAAGGCTTACGATAGATACCAGTAATTTTGCAACCCGATTGCAAGAGGCAAGAGGAGAGCCTACAGAACATACAATTATCGTTGATGGGATTATTTTCGATAATGGCCCGCGCAACTACTATTCCGATTCAACCGAATCACTCATTGTACGCCAGGGTACTCCAAGCCGTACTCCAACTCCTGAAAGTGGTGCGTTAACAATACGAACAGGTGTAAATTCAACGGTTATCGTTCGAAATAATATTGCAATAAACTTTGCTCCAACAGAAGGTGTATTCAGCTTTTTTGGCGGAAAATCTGCAGAATTTACTATACGCAATAATGTTGCCGCTAATAACACCGGTTCCGGGTTCAGGCTTGGCACAAGTTTTACCGGCTCTGAAATACCTCATTACAAATTTGAAAACAATATCAGTGTGTTTAATCAAAAACACACCCCTTTTGGTTCTTTTGGCGGCAGTGGAATTATGCTGGAAAGCTCAACAAAAGTCGAAATTTTGAACAGTATCTTTTCTTACAATGATAATTTTGGAATTGACAATTCCAAAAGAAGCAATAATCTGGTTTTATACAACAATATCATCGCAGCTAATGCAAATGCCGATTATATGGAATTCGACATTAAAATGGGTTTTGACGATATCGAAGATGAAGCTGAGTTAATTTATGATGCAATGGATAACGTGGATCATACCATTTCTTTTAACATTGATGCGCAATGGGGTACATACTATTCATCACGTAATGTAATCGACCGAAATGCAGCAGAAACTGAGGTTCGTGTAATCAATTCCTGGTATAATGATGTGAGAGCTATGTTTGGATGGAATACGCTGGCTGAAGACCTGAATGTAGATTCACCAATTTGGCTCCCTAGATTATCTCTTGATGACGCTTACAATATCGCCGGCTTATATAATGGTAAGTTTGGCGTACACAAACCTGAAGCTGAAACATTCTGAGGAAAAATGAGAGATTGGGATATATCAGATGCCACAAATCGAATATCATTCAATCGGAAGATTACATAATTTCCCAGAAATTATGTTAATTATCCCTCTTCTTTGCCTGAAAAATACAAATTGATTCAGAGTTCAAATGGAATAGGTATAGCAGGGTTAACACAGTTTGCCTAAAAGGTTTTTTTCTTTTAGTTCTGTATTTTCTGGAATTGATGTCCGATAATTTGATAAGATGCGATATAAGCTCACCTTCGAATACGATGGTACCCAATTTAGCGGCTGGCAAAAACAGCCGGATACCCGCACGGTAGAAGGTACCGTAGAAGAGGCACTGTCAACTCTCTACCAGCATGAAATTGATGTTATAGGGCAGGGGAGGACTGATGCCGGCGTTCATGCCTGCGGGCAGACAGCCCATGCAGATTTACCGAACCGATACCCGCCACCCCGAATTCTCCACGCTATGAAAGGGCTCTTACCGGAAGACGTTGCACTGCTGGAAGCCGAAATTGTAGCAGATGATTTTCATGCCCGATTTGATGCTCAATCCCGATCGTATCGATATCAGGTGATAAATAGGGCGGCGCCATTAATGAGGCAGCAAGCCTGGCAGGTAAATGGCAGCCTTGATGAAGCCCTGTTACAACAATGCGCAGAATTGGTGATTGGGGAGCACGATTTTGTCAATTTCTGTATCCCTTCGGGAGATGAACACCAAACAACCATTTGCTCCATCACCCAAAGCAGCTGGAAGAAGGAGGGTAATCTGCTGATCTACGAAATTACAGGCAACCGCTTTTTGCGGCACTTGGTGCGCAGGCTGGTGGGAACTATGGTGAAAGTGTCGTCAGGGGAAATAGGTAAGGATGATTTTAAACAGTTATTGTTAGGAGAAAAGACAACTCAAAAAGGGCATACCGCCCCGGCTCATGGGTTGATTTTGGAAAGGATAGAATATTAAAAATGGATATGAAAGACTTCGGAAGTCCTTCATATCCAGAATTTTATGCTACTTGATCAGCGTTAAAGACCTTGTTAAAACAACATTACCTGCCTGCAAACGATAGATGTAAGTTCCGCTGGAAAGATCAGCCGCATCAAACGTAACCTGATGTTGCCCGCCCGGTACCTGATCGTTTACCAGTGTAGTGATATACCGCCCCATAATATCGTATACCTGCAGTGTTACATGGCTTTGTTCCGGCAGATCGTAGCTGATAACTGTAGCAGGGTTGAACGGATTGGGGTAGTTTTGCCTGAGTGTGATTTCTTCCGGCATAACAACAGGTTCAACCTGATTTTGTTGTTTTGAGCTAATTACAAATCTGTGAGAATCAACACTGGTTTTGCGGGGGTCATCAGAAAGCATAGCGAATGGGTCTGTGGGAGCCTTTGCTGCTTCATTTATGCTGAACTCATAGCGCATGTTTTCAGTGATTGCCACACTTTCTCCCGTTTCAAGATCTA
>SLLL01000114.1 GCA_007134085.1 Balneolaceae bacterium | reverse complement strand
GAAGTATCAAAAATCACTGATAAGGGTATGTTTGTAAAGCTTGCTCTTGGTGTTGATGCATTCCTGCCGGCTGATAAACTTACTGAGCCCGTTGAAAGCCTCAAAGAGAGCTTTAAAGAAGGCGATAAAGTTGAAGGCTTTGTAGTTGAATTCGATGAGCCAAGTAAAACTATTGAGATTTCTCAGATAGAAAACGAAGCCAAGAAGAAAACAGCGAAGAAAAAGGAAGCCGTTAAGGAAACAGTTGAAACAGGTACACCTACATTAGGTGAGGTTTCCGGCCTGGCTGATAAACTGGCTGAGAAAGAGAAGAAAGAGAAAGAGAAATAGAACTTTCTCCGAACTTTCCACAAAATTAAAAAGCCCCTTCATTTGAAGGGGCTTTTTTTGGTTAGAAGTTTTTTTTGAGTGTACTTAAAGAAAAAAGAATACAGAAAGCTCGTTAGAGTCGGTTGTGCTTTTAATTTTTTTGCCAGTCTCTTTATTAAATGTGTATGCAATGTTTCGAATCGAATTGAGCTCTTTTTGATTTGAATACTCAACCCTGATCGCATCACCGTTTGGTTCTAACTTCAGCATTGCACTTTTTAGGTGATCGTACTTTGAGCGGCTTCGCCGTGATATTTTTACATTATTTCTGGGTACAAGTTTTATTTTCATCAGATTTTCTCAATTGTTTTAAATTTATATCACGCTGTCTAAATAAAATATATTTTCACTTGCAAAGCAACAATCAAAAAATAAACTGAAGATCGAAAACTATCATAAATATTTTAATCAAAATTAGTTTTTTATTATCAACAATAAAGACATTAAAAAACGTAAAGTAATAAATGTACTTTACTTTAATATTGAATTATCTGCTGAAAGGACATTTTTACATCGATCGAAAGAGATAGCCAGTTAATAAAGAGCTTTGGCAAGACTAAGGAAACAGTTAGTTTCCTTAAAAGAATTTTGGTGCCTTAAGAAATTGTTTAAATTTTACTTGTAAGGTTACCTTTAAAAAATCGCAAATAGAATTGTTAAGTATCTAAACGCTTACGGAACCTTCACATTAGAGAGAATTTTTTCAATGATTTCTTCCGTAGTGATGTTTTCTGCCTCTGCCTCGAATGTAGGGATTATTCTGTGGCGTAAAACATCAGACGTGATAATTCGAACATCTTCAGGCGTTACATACGCTCTGTGTTCCATAAAAGCATGTGCACGTGCAGCCAGGTTAAGGTTGATGGATGCCCTTGGTGAGGCTCCAAATGCAATAAGATCCTTCAACTCTCCCAGCTGATAATCTTCAGGGTTTCTTGTGGCAAAAATGAGGTCAATTATGTATCTCTCTACTTTTTCATCTACATAGATCTCATTAATAACCTTTCTGGCATCGAGAATCTTTTTGGGTGTTACTACCGCCTTTAGTTCGTCCTTTTCACCCGTACGTGCCATTTTACGCATAATCAGGAGTTCTTCTTCTTTTGACGGATAACCGATTTTAAGCTTCAGCATAAATCGGTCAACTTGTGCCTCAGGCAGGTTGTAGGTTCCTTCCTGTTCTACCGGGTTTTGTGTTGCAAGCACAAGGAAAGGGTCATCAAGTTTGAAGGTCTCTTCGCCAATGGTTACCTGCCGTTCCTGCATGGATTCCAAAAGCGCACTCTGCACCTTAGCAGGCGACCGGTTTATTTCATCTGCAAGAACAATGTTTGAAAAGATTGGCCCTTTCTTTACCGTGAATTCCATCTCTTTTTGGTTGTAAATAAGAGTACCGAGAAGATCGGCGGGGAGCAGGTCCGGTGTGAACTGAATTCGTTGAAATTTTGTGCTGATTACTTTCGCAAGCGATGAGACTGTAAGGGTTTTTGCCAGGCCGGGTACACCTTCAAGTAGAACATGGCCATCAGCCAATAAGCCAATGAGTAGCCGATCAATCATATAGCGCTGGCCAACAATAACTTTGTTCAGTTCAGAGTAAATATCATCGATAAATTTACTGTGGGTTTCTATTTTTTCCCCTAATGCCTGCATATCAATTGTCTGGCTCATACTGCGTGTAATCTTATGTTTTCAGATTGGTGCTGTTGTTTTTATTTAACGGCGGAAATTAAAGGTTGTTGGAATCTAAAGAAAGTAATGCGGCACCTAATAAACGATTTATAACATATCTGTCTTATTTGTGAGCCGAATGTAGTAATCAATCGCAATTATTTACTAAAAGGTTCTCAATTAGCTTGAAGCCATTTTTAAATTTGGGTACCTTAGATGCCGTTAAATCAAAAGATCAGAATGGAAATTTATACGTTTGTACTTCTTGCAGTTTTGGCCATAGCTTCGGCACTTGGGATGATTCTCAGCAAGAACACCGTTAACAGTGCTCTGTTGCTTGTTTTAAATCTGCTATCTGTTGCGGGGGTTTACCTTCTGTTGCAGGCACAATTTTTAGCATTGATTCAAATACTTGTTTATGCGGGCGCAATTATTGTGCTCTTCCTGTTTGTAATTATGCTTCTCAACATTGATCAGGAGGAGAGTTTTTTCGAAAAGGTGCGTGTTAAATACATTGTAGCTTTTCTGCTTGGCGCTGTAATTTTAGGCCAGCTTCTCTACAGCCTTGGCGGTGTAACTGATTTGTTACCTGAAAAATCGCCCGATATGGCGTTTGCAGGTACAGTGGAGGCTTTGGGTGATGTGCTCTACACCGATTATCTTTTCGCTTTTGAAATGACAGCCATTCTGCTTACAGCTGCAGTTGTTGGCGCTCTGATGATTGCACAGTACAAGAAAAAGAAAACGGACGACTCAGAATGATAGAAATAGACTGGTATCTTGCACTTAGTGCTGTAATCTTTACCATTGGGTTAGTCGGTGTTCTGATTCGGCGGAATGCGATTGTAATTTTCATGTGTGTTGAACTTATGCTTAATGCGGTGAATCTCTCACTCGTGGCATTCAGCGCCTACCACGGAGATGTTACGGGGCAAATACTTGTATTCTTTTCCCTTGCCGTAGCTGCAGCAGAAGCTGTTATCGGGCTTGCGATTATTTTGGCAATCTTCAGAAATAATCTCTCTGTAGACATTACCAAGATAAACCTGCTTCGCTGGTAAACACGGTTTTACTTTTCCGAAACATGGCTTTAACCTGTACAGTGATTCGCTTTTTTTAAATAGAAAGGTGTATCTTCTTATCTTTCTAAATTTCTGCTGAACAAAAAGAGTTATCTCTTGGCTGCCATAATACGGTTCATTCTGCTGCTCGCTGTTTTACCATTGTTCATTGCTCCAAATGCAATGGCTAATGATGAGCCAAAGTTTATCCTCATCCACCTCGATGCAGCGTCAACCGTTTTTTTCCTGCAGGAACTTGAAAATGGCAATATGCCAAACCTGCACTCTTTTTTTGGTGATGAAGGTAGAATAGATTACACCATAACCTATTTTCCCAGCAAAACACCAACAGT
>SLLL01000199.1 GCA_007134085.1 Balneolaceae bacterium | reverse complement strand
CATCGTCAACCGTTGCTGTGTGCTTTTTGGCTGCAATATTGAGTCGGTAAATATCACTTTGAGGCAAATATCGGCTCAGTTTTTTTTCCACACGGTTCACTTCGTTTTTCACTTTTTGAAAAATTCGGTAACCATAATCCTCATCAATGCCGGGCAGCATCAGATGGAATCGCGTTCCCATGGAGTAAAAACTGTGGTGCCGAGTATAGCTCATCATTTATTATATACTTTTCAGGGCATTAAATCATGTTAAATAACGCTTTCAGAGTATAGGTGTTACTGCGCATTTTTCTTTTGAAGAACTGTAAATAGCCTCAACAATTGCGAGCGATTTCAGGCTATCCGTTCCGCTTACAACAGGTTCTTTTCCGCCAGTAATAGCATCTACTATTTGTTGATATTGACGATGGTGATTTTCGAATCCTAAACCGGCAAGCGGATTCGATGCCCCTGCAGCTTCAGGAGCTGAATCATCTTGATCGCCATCTTCGAGTGAGAGTGAAAAGTGATTTCCCTTCAGTAAAGCCGTTCCCTTTTCTCCATTTACCTCAATCAACCGGGGCTGCGGTGGTGTGATGGATGTGGATGCTTCAAACACACACAGTGCACCTGAAGCAAACGTAAGGATTGCTACAGCATTATCTTCCGCTTCAATTGCGGGATGGGTTAGCGTTGCACAACTCGCAGATACGGATACCACATCACCTAAAAACCATTGGAGGAGGTCGATGGTGTGAATGGATTGATTGATCACCGCCCCGCCACCATCCAGGGCAAATGTACCGCGCCAAGCAGAACCGGAGTAGTATTCCTGATCGCGATACCATTTTACCGCAGCACGAATCATTACTGGCTTCCCGATTTTTCCGGAATCAATGGCTGACTTCATCTTTACAGCTTCATCAGAAAAGCGATTTTGATAGATTACGGCAAGCTTTACTCCATTTTGCCTGCAAATTTCTATTAACTCTTTTCCTCTTTCAACGCTAATCTCGATTGGTTTTTCGATGATAAGATGTTTGCCGGCTTCTGCTGCCAATCTTCCAAGTTCCAGATGCGTGCCCGTTGGCGTGCAAATCGCTACGGCATCTAAACCGGGTTGTGCTAAAAAGGATGGATAATCAGAAAATGTTGGCAGATCAAACTCTTCTGTAAATGAGTTCCGGTTCTGCTCAGACCGGCTGAAAGCAGAATGAAGCTTGCCATTTTGCAAAGCCTGAACTGCCCGTTCATGTGTTGCGGCAATATTACCCAGCCCTGCAATACCAATGGAAACTAATTTGAACATTCTATCTGCTTTTTCCTTTCAAAATAACAGTTTTGATATTGCTTACTAACCTATCCGGCAAAAAATTAACCTATATTGGAATAGAGGCATCTTCTTTCCTTACTTTAGCGCATACTCAACTAACAACCCACACTTTATTTAAACAACCTTTTTTTATGGACATTGTCTGGATTGGACTTGCTTTTGTTTTAGGGCTTATACTAAACCGTTATCAAATTCCACCTCTTGTTGGTTATCTGCTTGCAGGGCTTGCTCTCTCCTTCACTGCTTATGAACCCGGCGCTGTTCTGCATGAGATTGCTCACCTCGGGGTTATCTTTCTGTTATTCACAGTTGGCCTGCATATTAGCCTGAAGAACATTTTACAAAAAGAGGTACTCAGTGTTGGCTTGATTCACCTGATGATTTCAACAGCAATATTTTTACCTGTAAGCCTCTATTTTGGCCTTTCGGTAGAGGCTGCTGTTATCATCTCAATAACACTTGGTTTTTCAAGTACCGTGTTGGCAGCTAAAGGCCTTGAAACCCGTAATGAGCTTAGCTCTTATTACGGCAGGCTCTCTATCGGAATTCTGATTGTTCAGGATTTAGTAGCTATTGGTATCATTGCATATTCCGGGGGTGGCATACCATCACCTTGGGCAGTTGTTCTGCTTGGTTTGCCGCTTTTACGGCCGCTGCTTTCTAAACTGCTGCATTTTGTTGAGAGAGAAGAGCTGTTGTTGCTAATGGCACTTTCTCTCGCCGTTGGTGGCAGTGCACTTTTTGAATCTTTTAACCTGAGCGGTGAACTTGGTGCCCTTGTAATGGGGATGCTATTTGTTAACGATGATAAGTCTGACCAGCTCGAAAAAAAGATATGGGGAATAAAAGAGGCATTTCTTGTTGGTTTCTTCCTTGAAATTGGCCTTGGTGGCCTGCCCGATGCTGATGGATTCCGGTTTATAGGCATTCTGTTATTGTTGCTTCCCCTGAAAGCTGTGCTGTTTTTCGGGTTATTTATGATTCTTAAACTCCGGGCACGCACTGGCTTTCTTGCCACTATTACACTTACAGCCTACAGTGAATTCACATTAATTGCCGGTGCAGTGGCTGCTGCCGCAGGTATTATTCCATCAGGTATCATTGTTGTTTTGGGCTTACTTACAGCAATATCCTATATCATCAATTCTATTTTAGTGAGGTATGAAGATCCTATTTGGCAGCGGCTCAACGTTTTCCTTAGAGGATTTGAGCGCGACGTTAAACACCCCGATCACCAGCCGGTATCACTTGGTGCTTCACAGTATCTTGTTATTGGATTAGGAAAAACAGGGCAGGCAGCCCTTACATTTTACAAGAAAAAGGACATCTCTGCTGTGGGGATAGATATCGACCCCGAGCGCATCAAAAAATTGCTTCATGATGGCTACAGAGTACTTTATGCCGATGCTCAGGATGCTTTTTTCTGGGAAGAGCTTGAGTTTCCAAAAATCAAATCCATTCTGATTGCAATGTCAGGAGATATTTATACCAAGGTATTTATTGTTGAACAGCTGCGTAAGAAAAAATATGCAGGAAAAATTAAAGTACTTACCCAAAATGAGCGCGAAGATGAATTGATAAAAAGTGCCGGTGGAATACCGGTTTCAGTACCTTCTGTTAAAATGGGTGAAAGAATGGCGCAGCTAAGTCTTGAGTCCTGAGTCCTGAGTCCTGAGTCCTGAGTCCTGAGTCCTGAGGAAAATATTTTTTCAAAACCTCAACTTATATTAAATGCTGTGTTAAAGTTCTTTGTAGTGGTAGTGACAAATTCAGTATTGAGTAATAGTTCTCAGCACTCAGGACTCAAGACTAATCCAAAAAGAAAAACCCAAATCTCTTCACATTAGAGGCTCACTTTTGTTACTTTACAATTCTTCTGGCAAACAGAGCTCAGGGTTTCAATTCTTGGCCAGATTTATACTTATAAAATTTTATATTTACACGATTTATGCCCAACAGTAACGGATCAGATACTCAGTTCAACACTCAAACAAATCGCCAGGATGGCGGACGGGTGCCGCCTCAGGCCGTTGAGGTTGAAGAGGCTGTTCTGGGCGCCATGCTCATAGAGCGCGAAGCCGCAACCATTGCACTTCAGCTGCTAAAACCGGATGATTTCTACAAACCGGCTAACCGGCACATTT
>SLLL01000089.1 GCA_007134085.1 Balneolaceae bacterium | reverse complement strand
GTATCGAGAATACGGACATCGGGGTGCAGTGTGGCAGAGCGGTCACCGCCATCACCCTCGCCAATGTGTGAGTGGGTGTCCACTATTCCCGGCATAATCACTTTACCGGAAACATCCACGCGTTCGGCATTTTGAGGAATGGCAACATCGCCGGCTGATCCCACCGCAGTTATAACTCCGTTCTCAATGATCAGAACACCGTCTGCGTAGGTTTCACCTGTTATGGTGATGATCTCAGCGCCCACAAATGCATGCGGGCGATCCTGCGCAAACAGTGTTGCTGAGGCAAGGAGCAGCATCAGCACTGTTTTGAATACAAGTTTCATAGGTTGGTATGTTATGTTTTGGTTAGGTTGGAATATAAATGGAAGAAAGAATATGCTCTTTTTCCGACAAAAAGCTTAATTGACAAAATCTTTGGGGTGAACTGCTATTTTGGGAAACTCCCTGCAAATTTGTTTGTCAAATGTAACTAACTGTACACTAAGGTCGTCAGCTAATGCAACAAATTCACAATCATAAGCCGAACAATCAGACTTTAGAACAAGTTGTATGACATCTGTAGGGTTTACGGTATAAGATTTTTCATACATCAGATTTTCAGCTTCTTGCAGAGCCTTTAATACAGTTGGCAAATCTAAAATATTTTTCCTCAAATACTGAGCCATTACGTTTCGCAATTCAGATCGCCACAATAATGGTGCAATCCATTCAGAATCTTTTTCCAACACTTGGTAAGCTAAATCCTGAAATTTACTCGGAAGCCAAAGACTTGCAATGAGATTTGTATCCGCAACAATCATAGTGCTTTTTTATAAACCGCAATTCTAAGGGCGCCCCTGATCGATGGCTTGTTGAATTTCTTCAATGGATAAAGAGCCTTTAGCATTTTTTTTGAGTTTCTTGGCTCTTGCAATGATTTCTTGAGGGTCAACCCGATGGCTTCTTACCATTTGCTTGAGAATATAAATTACTTCACTATTTACACTCCGATGATGAAGCTCAGCTTGTTGCTTTATCTTTTCGTAAACCTCATCAGGAATATCGCGAATGGTGATATTTACAGACATATTAAATTGATTTCATTTTAGTTTCATAATAAAACTAATTACGCACATGAAATATTGCAAGAGCAGTTGGTGAATTAGCCTTTGGTTTAAGCCTTTTGATGCCAAAATTCAAGAAATAGAATTTATTCTGCGATCTGTATTTTTTATAGAAATTGGTAGATCAAGGAGTTACAACCGCCCTACCCGTTATTTCGCCTTTTTTCACTTTTGTGAGAATCTCATCGGCGGCATCGAGGCTGTAGGTTTGTACGGGGATGCTCTTCAGTTTTTTGCTCCGAACGATCTCTATCAGCTCACGCAATTCGGCAAGGCCGCCGGTGTACGAACCGCGTATGGTTAAATTTTTCAGCGCTACAACGGGATTTGAAAATGTGAGTTTACCACCAAAAAGCCCCACCATCACCATTATTCCATTCTTTTGAAGCATATTGAATGCAGCAGTTGCCGTAGCCTCATTGTTCACAAAATCAACAATTGCAGAAGCCCCTTTTCCAGCAGTTGCATTCATTACAACCTCTACAGGGTTCTCTTTTCTGGAGTTGATTGTAGTAAAACTGCCAAGTTCTTTGGCGACATTCAGTTTGTTGTCGTCCACATCAATTACAATTACCGAGGCAGCTGTTAGCTCTCTAACCAGCTGCATTGCCATCAGCCCAAGGCCTCCGGCACCAATAATTACCATGGTTTCATCTTCATCGAGAGGCATCATTTTTTTGAGGGCACTGTAAGCTGTGAGGCCCGCACATGCGTATGAACAGGCATTTTCAGGCTTCAGCCCGTCAATAGACACGAGGTACTGCTCATGGGGAATCATCACAAAATCGCTGTAGCCGCCATCTTTAAATACACCAAGCGAACCGGGAGAGAGGCACATATGCATTCTGTCGGCCTTGCAATATTTGCAGTTGCCGCATCCAATCCAGGGGTAGATCAGCCGACGGTCACCTTTTTGAACCTCTTGTGCATCCGGCCCGGTTTCAACAACTGTACCAACCACTTCATGCCCCATGGTTAGGGGCAGGTTAACACCACGGTCGGCAATATACATGCGTTCATCGCCACCAAGTTCATAGTAACCCTCCCAGATATGAAGGTCTGAGTGGCAAACCCCGCACGCATCCACTTTCAGGAGTACCTCACTTCCTTTCGGTTTTGGTGTTTCTGATTCTACCCATTGCAGCGGTTTTCCGAACTCAGCCAGTTTTAAACTTTTCATGATGGTTATTTTGATGAATGTTCTGTTTCTGTTTAACCGTGGTTAATGACTACTGTTTTTACAGCGGTAACATCGTAGAGCGCCTCGAACCCTTTTTCGCGGCCAAAGCCACTCTTCTTCATTCCGCCAAAGGGAAGCTCCACTCCGCCGCCTGCACCATAGCCATTCACATAAACCTGTCCGGCATGGATGGCATTGGTAACACGGTGCGCACGGCCGTTATCCTTCGTCCATACTGCTGCAATCAGGCCGTATTCCACATCATTCGCAATCCGGATTGCATCAGCTTCATCTTTGAAAGGAATCACAGCGAGAACCGGGCCAAATACCTCGTTCTGCGCAATGTAGCTGTCGTTATTCACCCGGCCCATAAGCGTGGGAGGGAAGAAATATCCGTCACCTTCCGGTTTTTCAGCCTGTGCCAGAATGGTTGCCCCGGCCTCTTCAGCGCGCTTCACAAAATCCTCTACGCGCTTCAACTGTTTTTTGTTGATGATGGGGCCAATATCTGGATCGCTGTCTGCAGGCCCCACTTTAATTTTTTTGAACCGTTCTATCAGTTTATCCACAAATTCATCGTGAATATCTTCCTGAATCACCAATCGCGAGCCCGCTGAACAGGTTTGCCCCGCATTCTGGATAATAGCATTAACCACAACGGGCAGTGCGGCATCAAGGTCAGCATCATTAAAAATAACCTGTGGCGACTTTCCGCCAAGCTCCAGCAGCACAGGACGAATATGATTCGCCGAGTTTTTCATGATCTCAATCCCAACCTCAGGTGATCCTGTAAATGCCATGTGATCGATTCCCGGGTGATTGGCAAGAGCGGCGCCAACTTCCTGCCCCAGGCCGGTAACAAGGTTAAGTGTCCCAGCCGGGAAACCAAGCTCTGAAATCAACTCGAAAGCGCGCACTACGGCAAGGCAGGCATCTTCTGCGGGTTTAAATACCACAGCATTTCCCGCCGCCAGGGCAGGTGCAAGGGTGCGCCCGGTCATTTGCAGCGGATAGTTCCACGGAATGATGTGGCCAGTAACCCCAAGAGGAACCCGTTGCGTGTAAACGGTGTAGCCATCTTTAAAAGGGATGGTATCTCCGTGAAATTTATCAGCAGCGCCGGCATAAAATTCAAAATATCGGGCAATGAGTGTGGCATCTGTTTTGGCTTGCTTTAGCGGTTTGCCGGTATCTTTCGACTCCAGCTCGGCAAGTTCATCCACATTTTCCAGCAAAACCTGCGCGGCTTTGTAGAGCAGCCGTCCGCGATCTTCCGCTGATGTTTTCCCCCACATACCCTCGAACGCTGCCCGGGCTGCTTTAACCGCAGCATCAACATCTTCTTTTCCGCTTCTGGCAATTTCGCCCGCTTTTCTATCGTACGAGGGGTTCAGCATATCCAGTTTTCCGAGGCTGCCATCAACCCACTTTCCGTTTATGAAATTCTGTGCTTTCGTCATGATTCTGTGATTTATTTTATGATTAATTTCGGTACAAGTGTGCTGCCGTCAGCTTCTAAAATCCATTTTGAGAGTTTTTGTGATCTGCTTTTTTCTACACTCGCATAAGCCATCAATCCGGCATATTTTGTGATCATCTCCTCATTTGTAAGGGGGTTTTCAGGATCACCTTTGGCTGATTTTATTTCCGATTCAAATTTCTCACCGCCGGATGTAACCGTAACTTTTGACCCCCAATTTTTAGGATAAGCTTCAGTAAATTTCTCATGGATTCGCACTGTTGTTTTCTCAATCAAGCGGGATGATGCATTTCCAACAAGCTCGTTCCCTTCAAAATGCGGCAGCATCGGGAATCCCTTCTCCAATGCCAGGCATACACAATACTGGATGCTGAATTTAGCAGCAAACGTAGTCTCCGGTGTCGGGTTGTCGGTAACACCAAGAGCGGTTTCGTAGGTATTTATTTCAATAGATTCAATTTCTTTCGTGCCTGATCCCGCCGAACTCAATTTCTCCCTGATTTCCAGGGCTGCATCAATAGCGGGATGCGTGTGCCTGCAGGATGGGTACGGCTTGATGGAGGTTTCACTCAGTTTCCAACCTGTGGATTCTGCCAAAACGGCGCCGGGATTCGGGTCAGGGCATAACCCTGCGAAAAAGCCTTTTTCACCCTCAAATATCTTTTCCGTACCAGTAAAGTTTTCAGCTGCCAGCAGTGCTGCTTTCAGGCCTGCCTCAGCTGCATGCCCGGCGTGCAGGTGTTTGCTCATGGTGGCATCCTCATTAAACTGCCAAAGCCCGGCGGCCTGAGTACCGGCATTTCCCATAGCCCACACAAATTGATCTTCATTCAGGCCAAGAAGGGCAGATGCCGTTGCCGCCGCACCGTAAACTCCAGCGGTGGCTGTGTTATGAAAAATCTTATAGTGCTCCCTGCCAAGCGCCTCTCCAACCCTGCACATTGCCTCATAGCCGTGCAATGATGCAACCAGGCAATCATGAAAATTCTTCTTCAGAAAAAGTGAAAGGTGCCAGGCAACCGGAAAAACCACACAGGCAGGATGGGTTACCGAGCCGCGGTGCAGGTCATCCGTCTCCGCGATGTGCGATTGTGCCGCCATCAAAAAAACCTGCTGAAGCAATCCGTCACCCGCCCATTTTGAGTGGTATCTGTCAAGAATAGTGCCTTGCTGTGTAACTGTACCGGCGGCATAACAGCCTGCCCAATCGAGCATAAAGAGCCGGGTATCCTGCAGGTGAGCCTCTTCAACAGGTTTACTTTTTAAAAGGCGATAAAGCTGCCGGCTTATTGATTCCATGAATAGATCCACTTAACCGTTGCCATCATGGCAATTTTGTTGTCGGGCCCCAGTACGCGCATTTCTACTTTTGTGTTGTCCACATCTTTACTGGTGATGGTAAGCTCTTCACCCAGATAAATCGGGCCAACTGCCTTGTAGGCAACCTCTTCAATCACTTTACCATCTGATTTTGATTTGAACGCATTAAGCATCAGCGTTAGCAGCAGCGGGCCGTGCACTACAATATTGGGATATCCCTCTTCATCAGTGGTGTAGGGAAAATCGTAGTGAATTTTATGCCCGTTAAATGTAAGCGCTGAGTAACGGAATAGATCCGTTGAAGTAAGCACACGGCTCTTTTTCCAATCGAAATCAATATCCATAGGCTTGGTACGGATTGGGTGCGCACCCTCTTCTGATGCTTCCCGGTACACAATCTGCTGCTCTTCATCAATTGCCACAGCGCCATATGCACTTATTTGATGGCGGACCGTTACAAAACAGAGTTTACCACTCGACCCCTCTTTCTCTTCAATTTTCACAATGGTGGATTTCTTATCCGCCGGGGCGCCTGTCTTCAGTGGCTTTTTAAACTGAATAGTGCCGCCTGCCCACATACGTTTAGGCAGGTCAACAGGGGGAAGAAAGCCTCCTTTTTTTGCATGGCCGTCATCCGCAATATCCGATTGTCTGACCATCGGCGTAAAATAGGCCCAATGTGCGCAGGGGGGCAATGCAGTACCGGCCTGTACTTCTCCGGGATCGCGATCCAGCATCGCTTCAAACCGTTGCAATTGCTCGGGTGCCATTGAATCACTCTGGTCTTTCGATTTTCCAATCCACTCTTCGTAACTCATAATCCTAACTCCTTTTTAATTTTCTCGTTGTGCTCTCCAAGAGCCGGTATCGGGCCGAATGGTGTTTCATATCCCGCAAAGATTGCGGGACGATCAGCCATTTCCACATCGCCCACTTCAGTTTCAACTTCGGTCAGCCGCAACTGCGGGTGATCCACAAACTCAGCCATGCTGTTAAGGTTGGCATACGCAATCTTCTGCTCGTTCAGCCTTCTCAACACATCATTATAACTCAATTCACTGAACTTCCGTTGGATCTGCCGGTTCAGTTCTTCTCTGTTCGCCACCCTAAGGGAGTTTCGTTTGAACCGTTCATCTTCCGGGTTGATTTCACCTTCCATCACATCATTGCAAAACCGTACCCATTCACGCTCATTTTGGATACCAATCATCACCTCACGCCCACTTTCCGTTTTAAACGGGCCATACGGTGCGATGGCTGCATGATGAACTCCCGTTCTCGCCGGAGCTTTGCCGCCATACTTTTGATGCAGCCACGGCACCATCATCCAGTCGGCCATGGAATCAAACATGGATAGTTTGATGCCCGTACCCTTACCGGTTTTTTCTTTATGAATGATGGCTTCCAGAATTGCCGAATAGGCGTGAAAACCGGTGCTGATGTCCGCAATGGAGATTCCGGTTTTTGCCCGGGTTTCGCCATCCCCCGTCACATCAATAAGGCCGGTTTCTGCCTGAACAAGGTTATCGTACGCTTTCATTTTGGCATACTCGCCCTCTTCGCCATATCCACTTATATCACACGTGATAAGGCCGGGATACTCTTCCCTCAATTTTTCGCTATGGAGATTCAGCCTTTTGAGAGCGCCTGGAGCCAGATTTTGTATAAACACATCTGCCTTGGCGATTAGTGCAAGAAATAGCCTTCTCCCCTCATCCGATTTAATATCAACAGTAACAGATTCCTTCCCTCGGTTCAACCAGGTGAAATAAGTACTTTGGCCTTTTACCACTTCATCATACTGGCGGGCAAAATCACCGGTTCCTTCACGCTCAATTTTGATGACTCTGGCACCGGCATCTGCCAGCCTGCAGCTCGCAAACGGAGCCGAAACTGCCTGTTCAATACTTACTACGGTGATATTTTCGAGCGGTGTGAATTTCATGAAGTCAATGTTAGTACGATCTCGGCAGCCCAAGCACATGCTCCGAGAGATACGCCAGTATGAGATTTTTTGATATCGGCGCTACCTGATAGAGCCGTGTTTCACGAAATTTTCTTTCGATGGCAAAGTTGGCATCAAACCCTCTGCCGCCATAGGTTTGCATCGCCACATTAGCTGCTTCCCATGAGGCTTCTGATGCAAGCAGCAGAGATGTATTTGCCTCTTCACCGCAATTTCCGCCCGCTTCAAACACCGCACAGCCCTTCTTTACCATCATCTCAGCCGCCAGCATCGATGCGTAAGCACGGGCAATCGGGAATTGAATTCCCTGGTTCTGCCCAATGGGCCGCTCAAACAGTTCGCGTTGATTTGCCCACTCCACCGATCGGTTAATGAACCATTTTGCATCACCCACACACTCCGAGGCGATCAACAGGCGTTCGGCATTCATTCCATCCAGAATATAGCGGAACCCTCTGCCAAGCTCTCCAACAAGGTTTTCGTCGGGGATGAACAGATCGTTGATGTAAATCTCCGTGAGGGAGTGATTCATCATGGTGCGGATGGGCCGGATATCGAGTGATTTTCCTTTCTCTTTTCGCATATCCACGAGAAATGTGGAGAGGCCGTCTACTTTTTTCTCCACTTCATCTATGGGCGTGGTGCGTGCAAGGAGTAGCATCAAATCGGAATATTGCCCCCTGCCGATGTAGAATTTATGCCCGTTTACCAGATACCCGCCATCCACTTTTTTGGCGAAGGTGCGGAGTTTGGTTGTATCACTGCCGGTATGCTTTTCGGTTACGCCAAACACCTGAAGACGCAGTTCGCCTGAAGCAATTTTTGGTAAAAACCGCTGTTTTTGCTCCTCATTGCCGTGCTTCAAAAGCGTGCCCATGATATACATCTGTGCATGGCATACACCACCGTTACAGCCGTTGGCCTGTATCTCTTCCATCACCACGGTAGCCTCAGTGAGCGACCGTCCCTCACCGCCATACTCCTTCGGAATCAAAACCGACAGTAAACCGCTCCGGCTCAGTTCATCCACAAATTCTGATGGATATTTTCTGTTCTCATCCAGATCCTGCCAGTATTCATCCGGGTATTTTGCTGTGATTTCGCGAACCCTTCGCCGGAGTTCTTCGTGGTTTTCGTTTAAATCAATGTTCATACTATTAATCTTTTTGTTGATAATATTTTGCCCGGGCAAGTACCCGTTTTGCCTGATTAATTACAGGCGGTTCGAGCACTGTTCCTCTCCACGCAACGGCATGGCCACCGGCTTCATTAAAAACCCGAACCATCTCTGCCGCGTCTTTAACTTCCTTCGCACCGGGTGTAAAGCTTTTGTTGATTGACGCAACCTGTTTGGGGTGGATGGCCGCTTTTGCGGTGAATCCAAATCGTTTGGCATTCGCAGTTTCAGCCTGAAGGCCTGCTTCATCATCAAGGCCAAACCACGGCATATCGATCAGAGAGAGGTTCAACCCCCCAGCACTTCGAATAAAATCGGACCGATATGCTGAAAGAACATCCCACTCTTTTGTGCAGCCAAGTTCCATGGCGAGATCGTGCCCACCGAAAATTGCCCCTGTTACGAGATTCGTGCTCATAATTGCACGGCAGTTTTCAAGAGCGAGCGCTGTTTCGATGAGGGGGATGAGCTGAGTTTTCCGCTTAAACATAATGAGCTGTTTGGATAGCCTATCCAACGGCCCTGCTTCTGTAAGTTTTGGAATGACCAGTCCGCCAACCGGCTTGCTGAGCTCTCTGATCATTTCAAGGTCACTTTTTCCAAAATCCGATTCAGGCGAATTGATGCGAAGAACTACAAGCGGGTGGTTTTGTACACCATGCTCAAGAAATGCAAACACTAAAGAACGTGCTTCTGTTTTTTCATTGTGAGGCACACTGTCTTCAAGATCAATACAGAGAACATCCGCGCCGGAGGCTTCGGCTTTCTCCCACTTATCCAGTTTGCCGGCAGGTACAAACAGCAAACTTCGTACTGGCGTAAGCTTTGCTATGTTATCTTGTTCCACCATTTATCAATCTACTGTTTAATTTTGAATGTATGATAAAACTTCAGGCCTGAGCTGCAGTTTTGAAGCTGCCTCGAAGTGCTCATCAATGTAGATCCATTCATTCCGGGGCCTGTTCTTCAGTTCTACCACAAATGTCTTCAAGTAAAAGAGTTTACACGCTTGCGCCTGTATCTCATAATCTTTCAGCAGTTTATTTCTGCTTAATACAATCCCCTTAATCAAATCAACCGCTTCTTCTTTTGCGCCGGTTTCATCAATTTTACTGGTGAGGATTTTTCCATCGGCAATAGATTGTGCTGAGGAAACCGGATAAGAGGAAACCCGCTCCTTAACAGGGCGGAGGCAATCAACTGCTACCAGATCGTTGTACACCATTCCTTTCTTCAGATAGGTGTCCATTTTTACCGAAACCGATACATAGTACCAGGGATACCAGATGGTTATCTGTCCCGACTTTTCATATCGCTGCAAAAATCTTCGGAACGGGTACGCACTCTTAATTCCAAATTGTATCTGTTTGTCGGTGAGTTCGGCAAGTACTGCTGTTTGAGCCATGTTTACAGGAGAATTTTCTCCAATTTTGATGAATCTTATTTCCGTACCGGCGAGAAGATTTCGTTCAGTTTTTCTTCGGGCATCGGTTTAGTGAAGAGGCTTACAACTACCATTACTGCGGATGCAAGCAGCACACACACCCCTGCCGCGCCGAACGGATTTTGCCAGCCGATTACCAGCCACATGGCTGCATAACTAATTACGCCCACAAGGAATGATGATATTGCACCGGCTTTGGTTGATCTTCGCCAGATTGAGCCGATTACCAGCGGGCCAGCTGCGCCACTCATGATTCCACCAACACCAATCCATAGAAGTACTGCGAGAAAATCCGGCGGATTCCAGGCAAGCCACATCGCTGCAAAAACAGTAATTACAGTGGCAACACGGGATATATTGAGGGCTGTTTTCTCAATCTCTTTTTGAGATTTATTGGGATGAATCTTTTTCGAAAACGTTTTCCGGTAGAGGTCATTACTAAAAATTACCGCTATGGAGACAAAAAGGCCGTCTGCCGTAGAAATGATTGCAGAGAGAATGGCGATTCCCAAAAAGCCTGCAAGTGCTGGTGGAAAAAGTTCAACAAAAAGTGCCGGTATGGCTGCATCGGGCCGAAGCTCAGGGCCAATTACGGCTCGGGCATGAAGGCCACCCAAAACCGCAAAGCCAAGAATAGAGCCGATTGGAATAGCCAGTATCAAAAATTTTCGGAGCTGTGCAGAATCTTTCAGGGCGAATGCTTTATTGCCAATGTGGGGATTCATGGCGAATGGAAGGTGGGCGATAAACATCAGAATCACAAGCCATAAACTGCCAAAAATGGGGTCTCCAGGCGAGAAGTAGTTATCCCAGGTTATGGAAGCATCCTGAGCGGCAATTGCCTCGTTAATTCCGGCAGCACCACCACCTTCTGTTCCGGTTCCAAGAAAAAAGAGTACAGTAATAAGTATCGCGATGAGCAGCATCAAACCGCCCTGAAATGCATCGGTTAAAATATCAGCGTGGGAGCCTCCTATGGTGATGTAGATACCGATCACAATTACTGTAACAATAACTCCAAGACGGTAGTCAACACCAAGCATCACTTCAAAAGCAGTGGCCGCAGCAACTACCTGCGCCGTTACATAATAGATTAGCAGAAGAGAGAGCAGGGCAAAACCAACCCGTAAAAAATCACTATCGAACCGCTGGCCCAAAAACTCCGGCAGTGAATTAGACCTGAAATTATCGCCAGCACGCTTAATCAGCCGAACGGATAATATCAGCCCGATGTATATTCCAATCGGGTAGATGGCCGGGTACCAAAGCGCCGGAAAGCCTTTATCGTAAGCCAGGCCGGGAATTCCCATAAAAGTGGAACCGCTGGCAATGGTAGAGGCGAGCGCAAGAATGAGGATATAGGGGCCGTAAGATTTTCGTGCTACAGCAAAATCCTCATCTGTTTTTGTTTTGGTCATGGCGTAGAAGCCAATGCCAAGCGTACCAACAATAAAAAAGACTAACCAGAACCAGGCCCACGTGCCAATTGTTACTTCATCCATAGTTCTTTCAGGTCCAGTCTTCCTTTTTACTTACATAGTAAATTCCACCCACCCAGTAGATGAGAATAATTATTCCGAGAAGGAGGAGGAGATTCATACTTCTATAGTAAGATTAGATGAGCAATGAGCAGAAATAATCATTAAGCATCGGGTAAAATAAACTATTTACACCCGATGCTTAACCTTAGGCGCTAATGAATAAAATCAATTAATCGTAGTATTCCGGTAGAAGGCGTCTTGTCTGGAACTGCTCCATACTGTGGCCGAGCCAGATTTCACCATTTTCACGATCGCGTATCAGCTTCATACGCTCGATGGCTTCCATCGCTTCCTGTACATTCCAAACGATACCGGGAATGGTTCCCTGAAGGTTTTCAGGCATGTAGGCGGCATCAGCTGCAAGAATTACGGTTCCGGTATTTGGCAGTCGAACGATCAATGACTGGTGACCCTGTGTATGGCCTTTAGTGTCGATCAGTTCGATGGCACCGTCACCGAAGAGGTCCATGTCTTCTGTAAGCTCAATAAAGTTGAAGTTTCGGGTTTCCATATAGTCATCCAGCACATATGCTGCTCGCTGGAACTGCTCCGGCCACCATGCGTTTTTCAGCTCTGCTTTGCGCACAATGTGCGTTGCGTTTGGAAACATACTGATGTTACCGGCATGATCGAGGTGGAAGTGGGAGTGGATCACATATTTTACATCAGATACTGATTTGCCAATTTGCTTCAGCCTTTCGTCAATTCCCTGATCGCGGGTCATGGTAGGGATAAATGCCTGTGATACCGGACCCCAGTACTCTGCTCCATTATCGGGCACAACATTGACGCTCATTCCAGTATCAAAAATTACAAGGCCTCTTGGGTGATCTATGATATACATCGGAACAGGGATATCAATCATCGTACCAACGTTCGTCATAGCTGTAAGCCAGCCCTGGTCGAGTTCAAGCTCACCACTTGTAGTCACATACATTTTTATGTCACTATCCTGAGCCTGAGCAGTAGTGAAAAGTGAAGCAATTAGAAAAAGAGAGAAAGTGGTGGAAAGTAATTTATTGAGCATAAGTAATACCGTTTTTAGTGTTTTTAGAAGCGCTTCCGAGATTTTAGCAAATTGATACCATCATCGCAACTATTTAGGGTAATCTTTACAATTTATACCAGTATATAAATTGGTTATTGTGAAATTTTTCGGGAAAATTTAATTATTCCCTTCAAAATCAGGAATTGGCTTCGGTAGTTTCGCATTCGTTTCTTCCAGCATTTCCAGCAATCTGGCATTCAGTTCTTCACGTTTTCCCGGCTTTTCATCGGCAAGATTGATGGTTTCGCCGATATCATCAAACAGGTTGTAGAGTTCAAACTCCGGCCCTTCCCACCATTTGATCAGCTTCCAGTGACCGCTTCGAATAATGCTGTAAGGAGTTACATTTCGCCCCTGCCGATAGTGCGGAAAATGCCAGATCAAATGATCACGCCCCAGCGATTCTGATCCCCCGGAGAGGAGGTGATTCCAAAGAGACACTCCATCAATCACAAGCCCATCCGGTAGCGGCAACCCTGCTGCATCCAGAACGGTTGGTAAAATATCGAAACTTTTTACCGGCTCGTATGATACCCTTGCCGGTTCAATTACACCGGGCCAGCTCACAATAAACGGAACCCGGATGCCGCCTTCATAAGGGTAGCCTTTGCCAGACCTGAACGGATTGTTTGTTGTGGCATTCTCTCTGTCGAGCCCGCCGTTATCAGACGTAAAAATGATGAGTGTGTTTTCGTGGATGTCCAGCTCCCGGAGTGTATTCACAATCTTGCCAACAGCTTCATCCACACTTTGTACCATTGCTGCATACACCGGATTGCCCTGAAAGGTTGGTGGTTTATTTTCATACCTCTCTATCAACTCCTCTTTTGCTTGAATGGGTGTGTGAACCGCGTAATTTGCCAGGTGCAGGAAAAAGGGGCGGC
>SLLL01000090.1 GCA_007134085.1 Balneolaceae bacterium | reverse complement strand
TTACCGTACCCATTCTTGTTTTTGTATTTATTGCATCGCACGCCATTGGCCAGGGTGCCGTAATCTGGGTATTCATCTCAGAAATATTCCCCAATAATGTGCGCTCATTTGGTAACTCACTCGGCAGCAGTACCCACTGGATTTTTGCCGCTTTGATTGCCGGTAACTTTGTTTACATCGAGAGCCTGTTTGGTGGTGGGCCAATCTTCGCATTCTTCGCACTCATGATGGTTCTTCAACTGCTTTTCGTATGGAAGGTGATGCCCGAAACCAAGAACATCACCCTCGAGGAGATGGAAGTGAAACTGGGCATCAGCAGCGAAGCACTGGAAGATGTTGTGGAGAAGGAAGAGCTTTCGGAGTAGTTGGTTATTGGCTTTGCCAGAGTAATAATAGGCATTAAAACCCTGATTTTATTGCAAAATTCAGGGTCAATACCTCGGTGGCTGCTGAATCAGTTTGTCTGATGAAGTCCCGCTGCCAGAATTTCCGCGAGTACCAATTATTTTTATGATTATTTAAGTTGATGCGTTGTAGCAATGTGAATTAAGCGGGAGCTTCCTTCGGCTCCGCTCCCCGAAGGAGTCGGGGCAGGCAGGACAGGCTTCTCACCCGGCATTTAGTTCAAAGATAATGGGCATAAAAAAAACCCGATACCATTTCTGATATCGGGTCAGTACCTCGGGCCGGGCTCGAACCGGCACTCGCATTTAAGTGCGAATCGGATTTTAAGTCCGACGCGTCTACCAATTCCGCCACCGAGGCGTTTTGGAATCTTTTTCAGAACTCAAAGATAAGACATAAAACAACTTATCTTCAAAGTAGTTTTTCTTTTTTTATTCCCTTTATCCAATCACACAATAACCGGCAACCGAATGTTTTAAAACACGTACAGAATCCAAGGTTAACTGGAATGCAAAATACGGATAAGACAAATTATTGTTGATGGAAGCCACAGGCAATCAATCATTTCAAAGACGTATCATCAAAGCAGTATTAGCTGGTTCCGGAGTTATTGTTGCTTCAATTTGCATCGAACTGCTTGGCTGGCGAATCATTCAACCGAATGTAACGATCAGTGAGGTGTGGGGCGTACCATTTTTTGCAGGTGTAATGCGAACGGTTGCAGGTGCTTCTCTGCTGGGTTTTTTGTTTCTTGGCTTTGCATACATTCCAGGTAGGATGAGAACAGCTTCTAAAAAGCATTTTGTTTTGATATGGTGCATCGGCGCGGCACTCTTCTTAGTCGTAATGACACTTCTTATCTATTGGGCACCAACGTAATATCAAAAAATATAGCTTACTATCTGTATTCTGTTCGGGAGAGGCAGTATTATAAGTATTACATAACGTTTTCATTTCACCTAAAAGATGCTGAATGATGAAAAAAGAGATTTCTGCTGTTTCAAAAAAGCTGGATGTAATTTTTGAAAGAACAGCTCAAAAATTGCCCGGTAAACAACTAATTGCACATGTGGAGAGAGGAGATGGAGAAGTCAGGTGGTCTGCCGCTGCAGGTAAAGCATCTGATGGTTCAGCAGTAACCTCTGAAACACCATATTTTATTGCCAGTATCGATAAACTGATGAATGCTGCTTTGCTTCTTCAGCTCGCAGAGAAGAAGATCATATCGTTAGATGCTCCAATGGTTGAATACTTGCCTGAAGCATTTACCGATGGATTACATGTATTTAAAGGTACCGATTATACCCCAAAAATAACCCTTCGCCATCTCATTACGCACACCTCCGGGCTTGCAGACTGGTACGAGGATTTTCCCAAAGATGGGAAAAATCTTGTGGAAGAGATTATTGTCAAAGGCGACCGGGATCTTGCTCCGGAAGAGATGCTCGATTATGTTCGCATCAAGCTCACTCCAAATTTTGAACCACAGCCGATAAAAGATTGGTTAGGGGCAATTTCAGCAAATCAGAAAGGGGGTTCCGGTAGATTTCGCATCAAAACCCGCTATACTGATACCGGATTTATTTTAATCTGCATCATAATAGAAGCCGTAACCGGCCAACCCCTGGAAAAGCTTCATCATGACTTGATATACTCACCACTTGGCATGAACCATACATGGCTGGCACACAGAACTAATCCCGCGGCTGATGTAAATTCTCATCTTCCTCTGTTAGCGGCCGGTAAACCGGTTGAAATCCCCAGAATGTTGCGATCGGTATGGGGAGTTTACAGCACCTCGGGGGATATGATTGCTTTTTTAAAAGCACTATATCACGGAAAACTATTCAATAATCCGGAAACAAGAGAGTTGATGTTTTCCGGCTGGCACCGGTTTGGCTTCCCCACAGATCGTGCATCAGTGCGTTTGCCGGGCTGGCCAATTGCGTACAGCCATGGTGCGATGCATTTCCGGCTGCCAAGACTGTTTAGCCCAATGAAGCCCATGCCGGAGGTTACAGGCCATACCGGTTCAAGCGGATGCTGGCTGTTTTATTGTCCGCAACAGGATCTTTATTTTGCAGGCGCAGCCGATGACCTCACTGCAGGCGCGCTTCCATTTAGGATAGTTCCAGCTATGCTTAAACTGTTTATTTAGTGCGATACTTTGCAATGAGTTAATACGGAAAACGGATGTTTTAACTATTTTTATCTGTAGGCCTAATTCAAAATGAAAAGTAAACTCCAATATCCATTGTTCTATGAAAACCAAACTGACTGCTCTCTCATCTCTGCTGATACTGCCACTACTACTTTTTTCTGCATGCGGTGAAATAGACGACGCCCCCTCAATAGATGCACCTGCTGATATGCCGATGCGTGTATTAAGTTTTAATATTCGGTTTGACAACCCCAATGATGGGCCGGATGCATGGCCGCATCGAAAAGACTTTGTTACAGATCTGATTCGGTTTCACAAAATTGATCTTGTAGGTACACAAGAGGGATTGGTTCATCAGCTTGAAGAGATGGAAGAGATGATGCCAAGCTTTTCTTGGGTTGGTGTTGGACGCGATGATGGCGAAAGGGGAGGTGAGTTCAGCGCAATTTTCTACGATACCACCCGGTTCGCTTTGATTGAGGATGACACATTCTGGCTATCCGATACACCAAATGAGCCCGGAAGTATTGGATGGGATGCAGCCATAACCCGCGTTGCTACCTGGGCTCGGTTTACAGATCTTGAAAATAACCGAAGGTTTTTTGTGATAAATACCCACTTCGATCACGTTGGGCAGGAGGCACGTGTGAACAGTGCCAAACTAATGATCGAAAAAGTAACAGAGCTTGCAGATGGCGGCCCGGTTATTGTAATGGGCGATTTGAACGTAACCGATCAAAACGAAGCTTACACGATCTTTGCTGACCCCAATTCGAGAGAGTCAGCCCTTGAGCTTTTTGATGGATTCTATCACTCAAAACATGGCCATTACGGCCCTACTTCAACCTGGAATGCGTTCAGAGAGATCTATCCTGACCGCAGGATAGATTTTATATTTACAGATCGCCACTTTGCATTTCTTGAGCATGGGATTTTA
>SLLL01000203.1 GCA_007134085.1 Balneolaceae bacterium | reverse complement strand
GGTGAAAGTCCACTATGGGGGTTTGTAATCGCCAACCATTAGCCAAGAGCAAGGGTGTCCATCGCGAGGTGGAATCTGAAGGAAGCTGGCGGCAAAACTCTGCCCCGAGGAACACGAACCTTATCAGGCATAACCGATGGGATGAGACTGCTAAACAAGTCGAAGTCCGAAGATTACACAGACATCGGAATGTAAATGAGGCGGGGATATGGAGTGAAAGTGGGTTGTCTTACCGCGGGAGGCCTCATGGACGTGCTTATAAGCACGGAGTAAAACTTATCATGAGGAGTCAGCAGAGGCCATAGTATTCGGATCAAACTCCGGAGAAGGGCCGAACTTTAAGGAGTGAGTAATACATACAAGTTACTAAATGTCAGCACGATTGCAGAAAATCTGGAAACAGACCTGGTCACTGAAGAATAGGACGGAATCCGAAGGATAAGTGGGAGGGCATACTGACATATGGATAACCGAAATCAAACTCACAGCCGCTAATTGTAAATGTTGAGTTAGCGGAGCAACTTAACGAACCGCCCTGTACCGAACGGTACGCAGGGTGGTGTGGGAGGACAGATAGGGAATTAATCCCTATCTTCCTACCCGATTCACCTCTTCTCTCTGTACTATTCTTCATATCAACTAATATATCCTATGATTTACTAAAGTTATACCTACTGGAAAAAGCTTTTGTAAATGTGGATAAGAATTTTTTTATCAGAACTATATCATCTATTGAAGTAAGTATCAGGCTAGAAAAGCTTATTAATCAAATTCAACTTCAAAATATTACAAATGAGGATTTATTCAGTAAATCATCACTCTATATTTTGAAGCCGCCAAATTTCTTATATATTCAATCCAATTTAACCTAACTTGTGGTGTCTTAAAGCTTAAGAAGCAAACGATTAAAATTACCTCAATAAGTGCTCAAAATGAACTTCCTCAATAAAAGTATATCAATACTAATTATTAGCTTGGTCTCTTTGACTACGCTGTTTCAAGTAAATTGTAGAGCCAATACAGTTACTCAGATAGATGATCGGCCAAATATTCTTTTAATATTTGTAGACGATTTAGGCAGAGAACTGTTAAGCGCTTATGGAAGTGATCATTTTGAAACACCAAATATTGACAGGATTGCAGAAGAAGGAATAAAATTTAACCACTTTTTTGTAAATCCTTTTTGTACACCTTCAAGATCGGAGATGCTAACAGGCAGATATCCGTTTGCAACAGGTACTACTTTTCCTATCTGGCATTATGAAAATCATTATGGGAACGTGCTTGATGTATCTGAACCCAGTTTTGCCCGACAATTACAAGAGGCGGGTTATGCAACAGCAATTGCCGGTAAATGGCAATTATCTTTTTTAAGAACTCAGGATTGGGTTCACGATTTTGGTTTTGATACCTATATGTTGTGGCAGATCATCAGTGAAGAGGGAGAAAGAACAACACGATTTTATAATCCATATTATCGCAAAGATGGTAGAGTAATTGCAGATGAGATCTCGGATAGATATGGCCCTGATGTGCAGGTTGACTTCCTGATTGATTTCATGGATAAACACCGTGGCAAGAAACCGTTTTTAGCTTACTATACTGCTCTGCAACCACATTGGCCATGGTTTCCCACGCCCGTCAGTGAAGATCAAACCATGCCCGAGGATGATGGTGGTGAAGGGCATTTTGTTGGAGACCCAGAGTTTTTCCCTGATAATATTCACAGGCTGGATAAAGATGTTGGCAGGCTAATCGATTCTCTTGATGAGATGGATATTGCTGATAATACGATTGTTATTTTTACATCAGATAATGGAACGGATCAGAGATTGGTCAATACTTTCAATAACGGAATAGAAGTTCCGGGGGGAAAGGCAACCCTGACGGATCGGGGAACCATGGTTCCTTTATTTATCAAGTGGCCCGGAAAAATTACGCCCGGCAGTGTTGATGATGGAATAGTTGAATTGGCAGATTTTTTCCCAACACTTGTAGAAATTGCAGATGCGGAAATGCCGGATCAGGAGATTCATGGTAAAAGTTTTTTAGGCAGGCTTATTGGCAAAGAAGAGGTGGATAGATACAGGCCATGGGTACATTTGCAAAGATATAATGTTCGTAACCTGCGCACGGATGAATGGTACATAACAGAAGATGGCATCATTAAAAAAGTACAACCTTATCCCATAGATGCAATAGAATATAACCTTCAAAATTTAAGTGAAGACGAGCTTAATATGTTAAGAGAGCTTGAACGGGAATTAAGGAACTTACCCGTTAGATGGGAAAGAAATTTAAATAACAATAACAGGTAACTCTAAACTGAAAACGCTGTATAAATGAAAATAGATCGCCGTAATTTTTTGAAAGGGTCACTGGCACTTGCCGGTGGACTATTGTTGCCATCACATCTGATTAGTTGTGGTACTTCTGATGAAAGAAAAGAGTATGATATCGTAATCTATGGAGCAACCTCCGGCGGTATTATTGCAGCAGTGGCTGCCGCACGGAGAGGGAAATCGGTCATTCTGGTTGAGCCAGCCGGGCATCTTGGCGGACTCACAACCGGCGGATTAGGAGCTACAGATATTGGGATAGAAGGGACAATCGGGGGGATGTCGCTCGAATTTTACAGCCAGATCAGAGACTACTATCGCAATGAAGATTCCTGGAAATTTGAGGGCCGACAGGAATATATGGACAGAAGCGGCCGCTTTTTCAGGCCGGAAAGTGATGGTATGTTTGGCTTCGAACCGAAAGTGGTAAAACAGATATATGAACAGATGCTGCAGGAAGCCGGTGTTCCTTTAGTGATGAACGACCGCATAGTACTTGGCAGCCGCGGAATAGAAAAACGGGGGGATCGTATACAGGCCTTTGTTACTGAAGATGGTAATGTGTACCGTGGCAAGATGTTTATTGATGCAACCTACGAGTGCGATCTTATGGCACTGGCCGGTGTATCGTATCATGTAGGGCGCGAAGCAAACGACACCTATGGTGAAACTCTGAATGGTGTTCAAAAAGTACGGACACACAACCACATCTTTCCGGGATTTGTGGATCCGTACATCGAGGCCGGCAATCCGCAAAGTGGTATATTGCCGGGCGTTCATGATGGCGATCCGGGGGAAGAGTTCTCAGAAGATAACCGACTCCAGGCGTACTGTTTCCGGATGTGTTTAACCGATGAGCCTGACAATCAGATTCCGTTCGAGAAACCCGAAAATTATGATGAACTTCAGTATGAACTGCTTTTCAGAAACTTCGAAGCGGGTGAAAACAGAATACCCTGGCTGGCTGAGGTAATGCCAAACCGCAAGACGGATACCAATAATCGCTGGGGCTTTTCTACCAACATGATAGGCGTGAATTATGAGTACCCTGGCGGGAATTATGCCACCCGCGAAGCTATTATCGAAAAACAGGAACATTATCAGCGTGGGTTGATGTGGACACTTGCAAACCACCCACGGATTCCGGAAGAAATTCGTAGTGAAGTAAAAAGATGGGGATTGGCTGCAGATGAATTTACGG
>SLLL01000133.1 GCA_007134085.1 Balneolaceae bacterium | reverse complement strand
CTGTTGCCGTACGTAGATTCAGAAACCTATTTGCAGCAATTTGTTTTGAACGGACCGATGGTGCAGGCGATGGGGAAGGAGAATCACATTTCAAGAAACGTAGTGGGCGTTGTTGAGGGAAGAGTCAATCCCGATCGGTTTATCGTTATTGGTGCTCATTATGATGGCCAGGGGATGGGCGGAATCATCTCTATGGATTTAAACGGCGATCCTGCAATACACAACTCAGCTGATGATAATGCATCGGGCACAGCCGGCCTGATGTGGCTGGCGAACCGGTTAGCGAATAATCCAGCCGAGAGCACCATTATTTTCGCTGCATTTTCGGGTGAGGAGATGGGCTTGCTTGGTTCAGAGTTTTTTGTGCAGCAGATGGATATACCGGTTGATTCTGTGCTGGCGATGATTAACCTCGATATGATTGGAAGGCTTGATGATGGCCAGTTATCCATTTTTGGCACAGGAACAGCCAATATCTGGGATGGCCTTTTGGATGAAGTGCAAGCCGATTCACTTGAAATTACCCGCGTTCCCGATGGCATGAGCAGCAGCGATCACGCTTCATTCAGCCGCGCTGGTATTCCTGTATTGCACTACTTTACGAATACTCATGACGATTATCACCGGCCATCAGATACGGCAGATAAAATAAATTACACCGGCATGGAGTGGGTACTCAATCATGCTGAACAGGTTATCCGTAAGGTTGATGTCATTCATCCCGATGATATTATTTTCACGGCATCTTCCGCTCAGAGTAGCAGCCCAACTGTTCTTGAAGGGGTTACACTTGGCGTAGTACCCGATTATAACTTTGATGGAACTGGTTTTCGGATTGACCGCGTTCGAAGCGGTTCATTGGCTGAGGAGTCCGGATTTGAAGATGGTGATATCATCATCCAAATAAACAGTGAAAATATTCCTAACATTTTCAGTTATATGGAAAAACTGAATACCTTTTCTGCGGGTGATTCTGCAGAGATCAGCGTACTCAGAAATGAAGAAGAAATTGTTTTAAGTATAATATTTTAAATCATATATAAATCAGGTCAAATGAAAAAATCATCACTCATTCGATTGTCGGTATTTCTTTCAGTACCACTTCTTTTTCTCGCCTGTCGGGAAACTCTTGAATTACCACACGCTCCTGCCGGTGTTCAGGCCTACTCACTTTTAGGTGATACACTTCGCACCCCACAGATTAATCCTGAAGTTTATGACGAGTATAACGCTAATTTACTGCGGGCAATTATGGACTATAGAGTTGACCCGGAAGATCCTGAAGTAATCATCTGGCTGGGCCGCCGAACTGCTTATCTTGGGGAATATCGGGAGGCGGTGAGAATTTTTACGGAGGGGAAATTTAAGCACCCTGAAGACCCTCGAATGTACCGGCACCGTGGGCATCGTTACCTTACCCTTCGAATGTTAGATATGGCTATTCGAGATTTTGAAACCGCCGAATCGCGTATGCGAAATATGCCGGACCAGGTAGAACCGGACGGCCTGCCAAACGAAGCGGGAATACCAACAAGTACGCTAAAATCGAATGTTTGGTACCATAAGGGCCTTGCACACTATCTGAAAGGAGATTTTGAAAGTGCTATTGAGCAGTATGAAAAAGCTCTTGCGTTAGAGTTGACTCAAGATATGCGCATTGCTACCACCTATTGGTATTACATGGCACTGAAAAGATTGGGCAAAGATGAGAAAGCTGGTGAGCTTCTTGCTACAGTAGATCCGGAAACAGAACTTCTTGAGAATGATGTATACCTCGATTTGTTGCTGGTATTCAAAGGAGTTTTTGATCCTGAGCGGTTGAAGGAATCAACTTCTGATGCACTTCAAAATGCTACCCTGGGCTATGGAATTGGAAACTGGCATTATATCAACGGCCGGGAAGAGAGGGCGTTCCAGATCTGGCAGGAGATTTATGATGGCGGAAACTGGCCGGCTTTTGGGTTTATCGCTGCCGAGGCGGAGCTTGCCCGGCGTTTGGCTTCATAATATCAAAAGAAGGTCACTGTTTTAGGCCATCAGGTTCTGTGAAATCTTCTGAACTGAGAGCAGGTGGTTCAGAAAAGCCTTCATTTTTGAGGATGTTGAGTAGTTCAACAATTTTTTTGATTGTTACTGCTGCTCCCTGCCTCCCTATGTTTTTGAATGTTTCACTCTGATCGGTAAAGCGGCTGCCTTTTTTAAATTGCCGAATGCTTCCGCACAGATCTTTCAGGTTCAGGTGGAGACTTATCAGGTGGGTTACAAGTTCGGGATGAAAATAGTCGGAATATTTAACATTCAGGATATTCCAGACTTCATCCGCTTTTTCATTAAAATAGTCGTAGCTGGAGTCGCTAAACAGTTCCACTTCATTTAGGGCTTTTGCCAGTTTCTTGTCATCAAGAGTAACAAGTTTATTTAAAAAATCGCCTCGTTTTTCCCTCAGCTCCGCAAAGTACTCTTCATGAGAAAGGGAAGGGTCAATTCTTGGATTAAAATTAAATACCCTGGTTGCAATGCCATCTCTTGTTCGGTTTACAAGGCGGGCAATTACGTAGTTCAATTCATCGCGAACCAGTTTCCAGCGTTTGGCTTTGGAGCGAACCAGAAGCATATCAACAATAAAGAGCGTAAATGCAGCACCACCAAGCTCTACGAAGAAATCCATTGCCAGCTCTTCATACTCGCTGTACCGCCAAAGTACAAACATGGTGAAGAATACCACGGCGTATACCACAAAAGGCAGTTCTGTTTGTTGAAGCCTGCCCGATACTTTATCGCGAAGGGTTTTTACAGATTCTATAATTTTATTTTCCACATCCATTTATACGGATTTAATATCCACATTTGCAAATAGAGCAGTTTATGGCAGTTCCTGGTAATACTTCCGAAAAACGTTAGAAAGGTCTGTAGAGCTTTCCCGTACACTCAGCGAAACGGGTACAAGGCTTGTGTAACCGGAGTGCTGAACTGTGCTGCTCTGTTTTAAACGGTTAAATATAAGTTCAAGCGTTTTTTTGCCAAGTATATCATAAGGGGTGTGAACCGATGTTATCGTAGGGGTGTAAAGTTCACATGTGGGTAAATCGTCGAAACCTGCTACGGCAACATCGCATGGAATGTGTACGCCATCTCGGATAGCACTGTGCATAAAGCCGAGAGTCATCCCGTCATTACTGCAAAAAATGGCGTCAGGTTTTACATCGGAATGCTTGAAGTTTTCGTAAGCCTCTTTTCCTTTTAGGAATGAGTAATCTCCGTTGAACTGCCAAACAAGATTCAGGTTATCAGATGCGTGTATGTAATCAATAAACCCGCTTTTTCTAAGCATTGCTTCTGAATGTTTAATCGGCCCCTGAATAATGCCAAGATTTTTAAACCCGCGCTCTTCAAAATGGCTTGCTACGAGATAACCTCCGCGATAATTATCAAAAGTAACGGTATCCATAACCGGATTAGCAATTGGTGCTATAGATACAATTGGCAGGTTTGCGGGAATAAATTCAAGCAGCTCCATGTAATCTGCTGCTGTAAATTCGGGTAAGAAGATTACAGCTGCATCATATTGAGAGTTTTTCAGGTCAGAAATAATCTGGATTGTGGGTTTATCAGTATGGCTTACACTGGTGAGGTTCATGGTTATTTTTGTACCCTCTGTGGATTTGTCAAACCCTTCAAACAGAGAGGCGTAGAATTCACCCGTGTAATGTCTTGTAACAAGTGCAATATTTATGCTGCTGCGTAGATCAACCGGGGTTTGAGATGTAGATAACGGGTAGTTGAGCCGGTGAGCGCTTTCGAAAACAATCTTCTGGTTTTCACTGCTAATTTTTCCCGTTTGAGAGAGAGCCCTCGAAACTGTTGAAATCGATAGGCCGGTATCATCTGCAATATGTTTTAGTGTAACCTTCTCGTACATATCTCTTTATCGTTTTTTCAAAGCCTGAAAATGTGAAATTGTTTTCAACAATGCCAAACTTTTTCATTTACTGATCATCATCCTTTTAAATAATGTAATGAAAAAAATTTGCAGAGTCACTGAAAAAAAATTTCACAAAAAAATGTGGGCTGTTCTCCGTTTTTCTTTGAATAATTTAAAACTTCAAAATAGCTGCTTACAGTGCGGATTTCTCAAGTTTACAATTAATTAAAGTATGATATGTGACTATTTAGGCCTAAATAAACCTATACTGTATTTCAACACTTATGGATAGAAGATGAAAATAAATTTCATCTTAAAGAAAAAAATTTGCACTATTATTACCGAATCATTAAAATTCAGGAAGCGGTTCTAAAATACCGTTATCAGCCGCATCATTACATGAGTGATCAATCGTTTAGTTTTTGGTCAATCAAGAGCGAAGCTGATCCATTGAATTATAAAATGAATAAAGGCTTGGAGCGCTGGTAAATAGAATGGGTAGGTATTCTCTGTCTACTGCTAAGCAAAGGCCTCATAAATCCAGCATATATGATTCGAACATATACTTTCCTCACACTATTATGTCTGCTGCTCATGGTGTCTGCTACCGCAATGGCGCAGGCAGACCGAATTGAATTACAAGAAAGCGAAGATGGGTGGCGGCTTCTTGTAAATGATGAGCCCTTGATGATAAATGGTATGAACTGGGACTATTTCCCGATTGGTACCAATTACACGTACGACTTTTGGGGGCAACCCGATGATTTCATCAGGCAGGCACTTAATTATGAGATGGGCCTGCTTCAAAATATGGGTGTGAATTCAATTAGGGTTTATACCGGTATTACCCCGCGTTGGATTGAATATATCTATGATAATTTTGGTATTTATACCATGCTAAACCACTCTTTTGGCCGCTATGGGGTAATGTTGAATGATGGTTGGATGGCAAATACCGAATACTCAGATCCAAGAGTTCAGGAATTGCTTCTTGGGGAAGTAACTGAGTTGGTTGAAGAGTTTAAAGGTACGAGGGGTTTGTTGCTATTTCTTTTGGGTAATGAGAACAATTACGGGCTCTTCTGGGGGGGTGCGGAAACTGAGGATATTCCAGTTGTTGATCGGGTTTCAACCATTCGTGCCCGGGCAATGTATGAACTTTTCAATGATGCTGCTATCGCTATGAAAGAGATTGATGACAGCTTCCCTATTGCCATAGCAAACGGTGACTTACTCTTCATGGACTTAATTGTTGAGCTTGCGCCTGATATTGACATCTTCGGTGCCAATGTTTATCGAGGTGAAACATTTACCGATCTGTACGACCGTGTTGCTGAAGAATACGGTAAGCCGGTACTCTTGACGGAGTTCGGTTCTGATGCATTTAATGCAAGAACAAACCAGGAAGATCAATTAATGCAAGCGCACTACAAGCGTTTAAACTGGAAAGATATCTATTCACATGCAGCCGGTTTAGGCCGCGCGCAAAATTCAATTGGTGGCTATACATTTCAATTCAGCGATGGATGGTGGAAACATGGCCAAACTGAAGATTTGGACGTGCACAACACAGAAGCTACATGGGCCAATGCTGGATATCAGTGGGATTATGTAGAAGGCGAAAATAATATGAATGAGGAATGGTTTGGCATTAATGCCAAAGGCCCAACAAATTCTGAAGGGTTTTATGAACTATTTCCACGTGCGGCTTACTACGTTATTAAAGAAGCACACAAATTTGACCCCTATGCTGAAGGAGTAACTTTAGCTGATCTTGAAAAGCATTTCGACGGTATCTCTATAACAGGTGCTATGCTTCAGGCAAGAGGGGATAAAGCTGCTCTTCAAGTTGAAAGGTTGAGTCAAATCAGGTTGAGCAGATTTTCCGCTAAGTTTTCAACTTTTTCAACAGGTGGCGATAAAATTACCACACCGGAAACCAACAATCCTGATGTGCGAGAATTTCCAAATCAAACAGGATTTGATCACATGCAATCCATATTTCTTGGTGTGGAAGCACAGCCTTCGAATAATGTACGGGCAAATGTAGAGTTTAACATTCTTGGAAATGTTGCCCAAAACCCTATTGATGAGATATTCTACGAAAACCGTGGCCGCCCGGTTAATGTACGTGGTGTTAATGGTGACGTAACTTTAGAAGATGTTAACAGGATACAGCTATACCGGGCTGAATATGAATGGAATACACGCTGGGTTGATATAGAAGGTTTTTACAGAACCGGACACTACCATTGGGCTTACGAAGGTGATTTCTTCAATCTTTATCCGGAAGCAAATTACGGCGAAAATATTGATATTTATAATGGCCTAGCACCTTTTGGGCTGGAAGCTGAGTTCAAAAGAGAGTTAAGTGGGCTGAAAATGGCTTTCGGCCCTGAGCTTTGGTGGGGTGCCAATCCTGCAGTATTGTTAAAGTATACCAGAGATATTGGCCAGTTTTCTGTAACAGGTGTATTTCACGAAGACCTCGAGGGCCCCGGCCAGGACATAAGCAGTTCATTTGCGGTACCGGAACCCAGAACAAGGCGCCTTGGACTGCATGTAAACAGAGAATTTGGCAATTTCGAGATTGATCTCGGTGGCCTCTGGGCCGGCCAGCCTTTGAATGGCCGTGAATTCCAAATTTACAGAGGCCCAGAAGACGGGAGCGGCGATGTATTTATTGATGAAATTAAACCGGAAGATAATTTTGGAGGTAAGTTAAAGCTTACTTACACGGGTGGCCTTTTCAATTGGTACGGGCAAACATCACTGATGGGCCTTGTTGCCAGAGGTGGTGCAGACCAAACCATTACATTTACAGGCTGGCGCTTGAAAGATACCGGCAGCAGCAACCAGTTCAACGTTTTAACTGGTTTTACATACCAGGTTGGTGATTTCCAAATTGCTCCTAATTTCATGTATCAGCAGCCTCTGGAAGGGCCAATTCCTTCCGGCGTTGATGCACCGGGAAGGCCTAGAAATATTCTCGATGACCCTTTTGTAGTACGGTCAAACAGAGAAACAATAGCTGGAGAGTTGTTGATTACATACGATCCCACCCCAGAAACCTGGATGTATGATTGGGATAGTGACAGAACAGAAGATGCAAGCCTGGCTATAAGTGCAGGTATTGTCTATCGTCATCATCCAACCACACAAGATGCTGCCGTTGGTATCCTGCCGGACGGGAGGACAGCTTTTGCTTTCGGAGGGGCTCCTCCCGCACGTGACCTTTGGGAAGTCCACGCCAGAATAGTCTCTAAACCAACTCAGAACTTCGGTTTTATCGCAAATATTTATGCCGGTGAAGCAGAGGCAAGAGGAAGTGACGAAAGACTTATTAACAGAATAGGTGGTGACCTTAGGATGCGTTATCAAAATTTCATGCTCAACTCTTTTGTACGGATTAATGATTGGGGGCCTTATGACTATCATCGCGATTTCAACCTCACATTTCCGTTACAGCTCATGGCAGATGTATCATACACCTTATCGATGCCAGACTGGTTAGGCGAACCGCAAACAAGATTTGGAGTTCGTACCGGCTTTCGAACGCTTGACGAATTCTCACCGCGATATGCACCAGCATTCACAACGGACATTTCTGGACAAGTTGTACCTGACCCTACAGCTCCGGGCTTTGGCCTTGGAAATGAATGGGAATTCCGTACTTATTTCCAGATAAATATTTAACGATCAAACGGCAATTACCATGAAAAAAATGGTTATTAATAACACAACATATACAATTTGGTTTGCTATGCTGTTTTTTTTGGCAGCTGCAGCCTGCGAGCGTTCTGTAGATGGATTGTCCCAACCGGATTTCCCTGCTAATCCTGATGTATTTATTAACTCCTTTAGTGCCGGCATGGAATACTATCCTTATGAGGGTTCCAGGGCAGAAGCATTCTCCGTTGATACAGAAACCACTTTTGGCAACAGAGGTGCGTCGATGAGGTTTGATGTACCTAATGTTGGAGATCCTCAGGGTGCATTTGCAGGTGCTATTTTCAGAGATGATAATGGCGGTAGAAACATGAGTTCTTTTAACGCTCTTACTTTTTATGCAAAAGCAAATCAAGCATCAACTTTGGCGAACGTTGGCTTTGGTCAGGATTTCATGGGTGATGAGTTTGAAGTTTCTCTAAGCGAGCTCAGATTAACAACCAATTGGAGAAGGTACGTTATTCCAATTCCTGATCCTTCACTTTTAACCCAGCACAGGGGGCTTCTCTGGTACGCTGCAGGCCCTATAAATGGAGATGGATTCTCTTTCTGGATGGATGAAGTTAAGTACGAAAGGCTTGATGATATTGCTCAGCCGCGTCCGGCCATACAAAATGGTGCAAATATCTCCCAAACAAGTTTAGTTGGCTCTACTCTTCAGATAAGTGGATTACAATACACAGCAAATCTGCCTAATGGACAGGATGTTACTATCGGTACAGCTCCATCTTATTTTGAGTTTTCAAGCAGCAATACAAGTGTTGCTACTGTAAGTGCTGATGGTTCTGTTTCTGTTGTAGGAGAGGGAACCGCAGTAATTTCGGCAACGCTGGCAGGTATTAATGCGGCAGGCTCTTTAACGATTGATTCTTCAGGTGAATTTGTATTTCCGCCGGTACCAACCATTGATCCTGCAAATGTGATATCCATTTTTAGTGACGCTGAAGGATATGATGATATACCAGTAGATTTCTACAATGGGTTTTATGCTCCATTCCAAACTACTACATCCAACGATTTTGAAAGAGAGGGACAAAGATTCCTTGGCTATGAGAACTTCAACTTTGTTGGGATAGAATTTAATCAGAATGTACCAACAGTAGATGGTTCTGAGATGACTCACCTCACATTCGACCTTTTCTTCCCGGATGAAATTCCTGCCGGTTCAGCTATCCGGGCAAGACTTATTAATGATGTTGGTGGGGCTGAACAATCTGCATCTGCTACCATTACATCCGATGATAGGCTTGTTTCAGGAGAGTGGATACAGCTTGTGGTTGACATCAGAGATATGGAAGACCGCTCTCAGCTCGGGCAAATTATTCTCGACTCTGACGAGGGCCCGGCTCTCGCAGGTGCCACTATTTATGTAACCAATATCTACCTGTTCAGGGATGAATAAATACATAACCATCATATCTCTTTTTTTTGTCGCTGCACTGCTGATTGTAGGGTGCAGTGATCAAAATATAGACGAGGATCGATATACAAACCTCGTCTTTGAAGATTTGTTTGAAGTAGATGGCAGCCCTGATCCGGCTTTATGGACTTACGATTTAGGTACCGGCAGCGAAATTTCAGGCGAACCGGGATGGGGAAACCGTGAACTGCAATATTACACCGACAGGCCTGAAAATGTGAGAGTTGAAGATGGTATGCTTCACATCACTGCGAAGCAGGAATCCTTTGAAGGCTCTAATTATACTTCGGCAAGAATTTTAACAAAGGGGAAGTTCGAGACAACCTACGGGCGTTTTGAAGCGAGTATTCAATTACCGTTTGGCCAGGGAGTGTGGCCGGCATTCTGGCTGCTTGGAGACGATTCAGGTGGAGAAGTTATTTGGCCAGAGATTGGAGAAATCGACATAATGGAGTACCGAGGTCAGGAACCAACAATCATTCATGGTAGCCTGCATGGGCCGGGCTATTCAGCCGGCCAGGCGGTTACACAACGATACCGCAAGTCAAGCGGAAGATTTGATAACCAATTCCATCTGTTTGCGATTGAATGGGAACCAAACCGTATAGACTTTTTCGTTGATGATGTGAAATATTTTTCAGTCACACCTGATGACGTAAACGGTGAGTGGGTTTTCAATGACAACACATTCCACATTATTCTAAACGTAGCTGTTGGCGGCACATTTGTAGGCCCGCCAAACCAAAACACTCCCTTCCCGCAAACGATGCTGGTTGACTATGTTCGAGTATATCAATCCTGAAGTTTGTTATGATGATGAACAGTTACAAAAAAACAGAAATAGAGTATTTAAAATAACAGAACATTGGGTATAGAGAAGAAGCATATTAACGGAGAATTGTGGTTCAAAATCGAAAACCACGATAAAATCAGGCCATTTTTTATTAATGTAGTTAGTGACTCCAACCACTGGATGTTCATTTCAAGTAATGGTGGGCTTACTGCCGGCCGTAAGAATAACAGTTATTCTCTGTTTCCTTACTACACAGATGATAAAATCACCGAAAACGCAGATAATACCGGAAGTAAAACTATACTGCAGGTTCATTTAGATGGTGAAGTTAAGGTGTGGGAACCCTTTTCAGAGAGATTTACCGGGAAGTACGATTTTACACGAAATATTTTTAAGAGCTTTAATGGCAATAAGATCATGTTTGAAGAGATTAACAATGATCTTGGCCTTACCTATAGATACCAGTGGAATTCAAGTAACCTCTACGGGTTTGTGAGAAAATCGGAACTGGTAAACCAATCGGGCAGTGAACGTAAAATTTCCCTGCTTGATGGCATCCAAAACATCTTGCCGTACGGTGTTGAGCCCGACATGCAAACACAAACAAGCAATCTTGTGGATGCATACAAGAAAAATGAGATGGTAACAGAAACCGGGCTTGGTATTTATGCACTAAGCGCTATCATTGTTGACAAAGCAGAACCAAGTGAAGCACTCAAAGCAAATGTGGCATGGTCACTCGGTGTTGAAAATGCATCCTATCTTGTGTCTTCATTGCAAGTAAATCGTTTCAGAAACAAGCAGCCTGTAGAACAGGAAGAGGTAGTAAAAGGAGAGAAGGGCGCATACTTTGTGCAAACAAACTTCGAGTTACCTGCAGATGGCAGTAAATCCTGGAAGATTATCGCCAATGTAAATCAGAATCATGCGCAGGTTATTGAGCTGAATCAGAAGATAAAAGAGGGAGGTGAACTTGAAGCAGAGATTGAAGAGGATATTGAACGCGGAAGCCAAAAGCTTCGCGAACTCATAGCAGGAGCGGACGGGCTAAGGGTTACAGGTGATACACTGAAAGATGCACGCCACTTCTCAAATGTGCTTTTTAACATTATGCGCGGCGGCACGTTCGATTTTAACTACCAAATTGAGAAAAAGGACCTCTCAGGATATCTGGCAAAAGCGAATAAAGATGTCTTCAAAAGAAACCGGACGTTTATTGACGGATTAGATGAAGTAGTAAACAGATACGATCTTTTGAAAAAGTTTGATGACTTTGAAGACACGGATCTAATCAGATTAGTGAGAGAATATCTGCCTCTAAAATTCAGCCGCAGGCATGGCGACCCAAGCCGTCCATGGAATTATTTCACAATTAATACCCAGAGTGAGATCGACGGCTCAAAAATCCTGGATTATGAAGGCAACTGGCGAGATCTATTCCAGAACTGGGAGGCTCTTGCACATTCCTATCCCGGTTTTATTGATGGAATGATCTTCAAATTTCTGAATACCTCTACGTTTGATGGATATAATCCATACCGTGTAACTAAAGATGGATTTGATTGGGAAACCATCGAACCGGATAACCCATGGTCATACATCGGGTATTGGGGCGATCATCAGATCATTTACCTCCTGAAGCTACTCGAGTTTTATAATATGCATGAGCCGAATGCGCTTAAAGGCCTGTTTGCGGAAGATCTGTTTGTTTACGCAAATGTGCCCTATCGCATCAAACCTTACGAAGATATTGCTGCTGACCCTAAAAATACCATTGACTTTGATGAAGAGAGTGATCGCGTAATAAGGGAAAAAGTGGCTAAGTACGGTGCAGATGGGGCACTTTTAACTAACAAAGATGGTGCCATTCACAGGGTGAACTTCCTTGAGAAGATTCTTGCCACCACACTTGCCAAGGTTTCCAACTTCATCCCCGAAGGCGGAATCTGGATGAACACCCAGCGCCCTGAGTGGAACGATGCTAACAACGCATTGGTGGGTAACGGTGTGAGTATGGTTACGCTCTATTATCTGCGAAGATTTCTGAAATTCTTTGAAGGCTTCGCTGATGAGCCCGGCGTAGATGAAGTCTATATTAGCGAAGAGTTGAATCAGCTCTTTAATGATATACATAAAGTTCTTTCAGGTAATCGTGATTTACTTAACGGAAGCATCAACGATGAAAATCGAAAGCGAATCACAGATTTTCTTGGGCAGGCTGGCAGCAAATATCGAATTCACGTTTATAATAATGGCTTCAGTGGTGGGAAATCTCCACTGAAACTGAGTCAATTCGCAGAATTTGTGAAAGATGCACTCGCATTTATGGAGCATTCTATTGAAGCTAACCTCAGGGATGACGGACTATATCATTCATACAATATCATGAGTATGGAAGAGAACGGTATTTCTATCTCTTATCTCAGTGAAATGCTTGAAGGCCAGGTTGCTATTCTCAGTTCAGGCTATTTGGATGCCGGTGAAGCTGTACATGTGTTAGACGCCCTTCGTAAGAGTGCTTTGTATCGCGAAGACCAGAACAGCTATATACTTTATCCAAATAAAGAGCTGCCTGGTTTTCTGGAGAAAAATAACATTCCGGAGGAGTTGGTGCAAAAATCAGAACTCCTCAGTAAGCTCGCTGAAGACGGCAACAGGCAGGTTATCACCAAAGATGTGCAGGGCGGCTTTCATTTTAACGGTAATTTCAGGAATGCCGGTGATGTAAAAGAGGCACTTGAAGAACTGAAGGAGACAACATACAAAAACCTGGTTGAGAAAGACGGTAGTACTGTATTGAAGATTTTTGAAGAGGTTTTCAATCATAAAGCATTTACTGGCCGTTCGGGTACATTTTTCGCTTTTGAGGGGCTTGGCTCCATCTACTGGCACATGGTTTCCAAGCTCTATCTTGCTGCAGGAGAAGTTGCTTATGCAGCTTCAAGTAGTGGCTCAGATGAGAACGTGTGTGCAAGCCTGCGTAACCACTTCTATGAAATTGGCGAGGGTATTGGCATTCATAAATCACCTGAGGTTCATGGTGCATTCCCAACAGACGCCTACTCTCACACACCGGCTCACCGTGGTGCTCAACAACCGGGCATGACAGGTCAGGTTAAAGAAGATATTTTGGCTTCCTACTTCGAGCTTGGCCTAACTGTGGATGATGGGGTATTGAGTTTTAACCCCGTTATGTTGCGTAAATCAGAACTAAGGGAAAAATCTGCTGATGTTGACTTTATCACAACTGAGATGCAGAAAGAAGAGATTTCTATACCACAAGGCTCGCTCTGTTTCTCTATCTGCCAGGTGCCGGTGATTTATAAAACCGGGGCGGAAAATGGAGTAGAAATAGAGATGCAAAATGGATCAATCAAACAAGTAGAAGTACTTCACCTTGGCCAGCAGACAAGTGCTGCCATCTTTCAGCGATCCGGTGAGATTAAAAAAATCACTGTTACACTGGAAGAAGG
>SLLL01000082.1 GCA_007134085.1 Balneolaceae bacterium | reverse complement strand
CTTAATGGCATCCTTCTCAAAAAAATCCCAATCAAAATTGTTTTCGTTGTTCATGTGTGTCAATTTTTATACGTTAGTTTAGTTTAACTGTTTTTGACACACTTTTCTGAACAGTCTCAACCCATAACCTCCCCCCCCTTACCTTCCAAACGGAATCGTTACACCCAGCCACGGTATGCCAATTAAGCTTCCGGCATCTTCGAGCGGCCGAAACAAACCAAAATCTACTGCAATATTATCGCCCGACCACCTCATGCCGAAAGATACTATACCGGTTACACCTGCTTCCGGAATAAAATAATTTTCGGTTAGCAGATATACTCTGCGGCCTGTGCGCAGCATACCGCTCACGTTAACCAGCGGGGTGGTAGAAACCTCGCCACCACCGTAACCATAACCCAGGCCTAAAGTAAGGTTTCGGTCGCGATTACCTACAGTGCTTACTCCATAAAATAAACCAATCAAATCTGATTCAGTGCCAACCAAACCTCCCAACATTGCACCTGCACCAATGTGAAATTTATCCTCAGAAACAGGAAATGAAACCTTTGGCAAAATCCAAACCGGGGTTGAAGAAATCCCGAATAAAAACATGGGCACCATGCCGCCGCCAATCGAAAAGTTATCACTCACACCATAGTTTATATTGTTGAAAAATATCCAGGTGTTTTGATAATAGCCTTTACCTTTTTCTAACCCTATGGCATTCGGTGCAAAGAAATATCGCGTGGCCTGTGGGTTGGTATGCCAATAAACACCGTTCCGAATTCGGTCTGCATCAACCTTGGTAATTCTCCTGATATTTCTCCTTTGAATGGTAACCTCACCAAGAGTATCAACCCGTAAAATAATCTGTTCGGAATCTTCCGAAACAAGAACACCCAAAAACACATTGCCGTCTGTGGTTTCCACGCGGTACATTTCATCTGTTTGGGCATAAGCCTTGCTTTGAAACAGTGCAAACAGTGTTGCAAAAAGGATTATCAACGTAATTTTTTTAACAGGACACATAAATTTAATCTCCATTTTTTACAATGTTAATCACTATTTATGATCTTTCCTATACTCCTGCTTTTACTTTGGTTCCCAGACAAAAAAAGAACCGGACATTACTCCTGCCCGGCTCCTGATCTATTTTAATAGTTGATTTTGTATAGGAATGGATAGCGGTGCTGCTTATTAGTAGGACACACCTGAAAACAGATCCATCAAATAACGCCACCATTCCCATCCGGCGGCAAAATGCATCAGAACCTGTTGAATTGCCATCAGGCCAAGTGCCAGCACGTAGGGTAATCGAATGTTTCCTTTTCGTTTATCATCAAGAATGAGAAGCAGTAAAACTATATGAATGAGAAAATAGGATGTGTGCAGCGACTTGCTGAAAGAATCAATCCAAGGTACATGAAACAGCAGCCTTGTTAAAGCCGGTATCAACGGGCCAAAAATAGTGCATGCCATATATCGCGCATGGTACTGCGTACTCCTGACGTTTTTGATAGCAAGGACATAAAAAAGCAGGAACTGCAGTAGTACAAACAGGTCGATAAATGCAAGTTGGTAGGCAAGCGGGCCATAACGTTCATTATTCAGCATCATATTCATCATGATAACGCCGCCAATGATGAGCAATGGAACCAGCAAAAAAGTGGAACGGCCAATAAACTTGTGTAATTCCATTTTATTGAGCCGGTATAATAGTGGCTGTGCGATTAGGATTAGCATCCAAAGAGAAGCGGTAATGCCGTGAAAATGATGAGCGGCTCCCGTTTCGGTTAACCTGCTAAAATATGATGGCCAAAACCCCGCAACAGTTACTGCAAAAGCCAATAAAAAATAGAGGTATGCATTTTTATAAAACCCCTCTGTTGATTCCGCATTCATCTCTACTCCCGCTTTTTGTTTGTATATCTCTTGTTTGGTGACAGTAGCTAATAAAGCGATTAAAAAAATGAATTCAAAAATTGCTGTTTAATTTTATTATTGATGAATGTTAAAATGACCAATATGATATGACTATTTATATAATTATCACCCGCCTTCAATCAAAAAAACAAAAAAAGAACCGGACATTACTCATGCCCGGCTCCTGACCCATTATGATAATGGAACTTGAGGGATCAAAGGTTAAATGGGGGTTATCTTGCCGTCAACCCAAGAATCAAGTAGGTAGTAAGGTCTGTGGTGCTGATTTCCTGAGTTGGATCGTGTACCACAAAAAAGCCTTCGTAGTTATTGATGAGATCTCTAAATAAAATCTCCTCTGTTTCATTTGTTGCGCTTGCAGTACCACCGTTTCCTTCAATTCCACCGGCAAAAACATCCGGGTTGGGTGTTTCATCGTAAGGAGTTCCGTTTGGTGTCTCTTCAGGATCGGCCGCATCATGCGAGTGAACAGGGTATGTTTCACCGTTGATGGTATTTGTAAGTGTAACAGTGATTTTTGCCCTGCCATCAATCAGCTCTTCTACAAGCATGGTAGCCATGAGGTTTCGCGGATGGTCGCCCTCGTATGCTGTATCTTCATTATCAAGCAGCTGACCCTCGTTAAAGCTGTATTCAAATGTAATGCTTGCAAGATTTGCCTCGCCTGCCTCAAGATCCTGGCCAAAAATACCAAGTACGAGATAGGTTGTGAGATCGGTGGTGCTTATGTCTTGGGTAGGATCGTGCACCACAAAAAATGCTTCGTACTCTTCAACCAGCTCTACATAGGAGATTTCAGTTTCGTTAGTACTGCTTGCAGATCCACCATTTCCGGGAATTGCTCCTGCAAATACATCACCATTTGGTGTTTCATTGTATGGAGTTCCATTAGGTGTTGTAGCAGGATCGGCTGCATCGTGTGCATGAACAGGATAATCAAATCCGTCAAGTGTATTCTCGAGTGTTACCGTCACATTGGCCATGCCATTTCCTCTTTCCTCAATGGTAAGAGTAGCCATCAGGTTTCTTGGGTGGTCGCCTGAATAAGCAGTGTCTGGATTATCGAGAAGCTGGCCTTCATTAAAATTATACTCAACTGTTGTTGTGCGAAGGCTTGATTCGCCTGCCTGTAAGTTCTGCGCAAAAACACCTAAAACGAGATAAGTAGTTAAATCTGTAGTGCTGATATCCTGCGTTGGATCGTGTACTACAAAGAAGCCTTCATACTCGTTTACAAGCATATCGTAGCTTATGGATGTTTCGTTTGTGCTGCTAACTGTACCGCCATTACCAGACAGTGCACCTGCAAAAATGTCTCCATTAGGAGTTTCATTGTAAGGTGTGCCGTTAGGTGTTGTGGCAGGATCAGCTGCATCATGTGCATGAACAGGATAATCAACACCGCTCAATGTGTTCATTAATGTTATGGTAACAGAAGCATTTCCATTATCCATCTCATCAATTGTGATCTCTGCACTGAGATTTCTTTGATGATCACCGCGATATGCAGTATCAACATTATCAAGTAGCTGACCTTCGTTAAAGGCGTACGTGTAAGAAACAGAACGTAAATCGTCCATGCCGCCTACGGGGCCGTTATCATCGCTGCATCCTGTAAACAGGCTTAATGAAGCGGCTGTAAATAGAAGTACAGTAAGTCGAAGTAGGTTTTTCATTGTATAAGTCATGGGCCTGAAAGTTTATTTATGATTAATTGTTTAAAGAATTGTTGCTGTGTGCAACCATTCATGACTTTCCTACTCATCAATACGAAGTGACTCCACAACCGGATTGTCTGAAAACCAATTTTTTTGAAATTGAAATTATATGTGATATTTACTTACTGATTTTACTTGTCTTACATCTAATAATCTTTTCTTCCCAATCCACCCTGATTGATCCTTCGTATTGTTATTTGAACAGATTAGTTGAATTCAAACATTACCATTATGAAAAAGGAAAGATCAATTATCCCAATATTTTCACTATTAATTATAGCCTTACTTTTTGCAGGCTGTTCCTCATCAGCCACTGATGCAAACGATGAGCCAGATATGGAAGAACTGCCCGAAGCTGTAATTACATTAGACAATAACGGCGCTCAATCATATACAATAATTAATATTGAGGGTGAGGGCGCTATGGCTGAACTAAATACCGAAAATCCTGCTATTACTCTGGTTCCCGGCGGCAGGTATTCATTTGTAAACGAATCAGGCGCCTCAGCCCATCCACTCGATTTTCGAAATAGCGACCGCCAAAAACTCTTTGGACAAAGCCGTATGAATGGCAACTTTAATGATGTGGATGAAATTGATCTGGTGATGGAGGGAGATCTTATCACATTTACGCTTACTGAAGAGCTGGCCGCTGAGCTGGCTGACTATGTATGTTCCTTCCACCCCAGCATGCGCGGTGATATTGAAATTGCTGATTAACCAATTTTTAGGAGCATCGCACAAGCTCACTCACTTTTGATTCGCAAATAATTAATCCGGGATTTTACCTCTTTAATAAAACACATTTTTCTTTAGCGGTTAAATCATATCAAAAAATTATCCACACACATGTTGATAAATAAAGTGGAGCGCCTTACCTTGTAAGACTCTGCATCATTTTAAATATTGTTCTAAAAGTCTGTGTAATGTTTGAAGATTTGTCTTCTAAAATAGAATCAGCAGTACAGTCCCTTAAGGGGCAGTCGCGTATAACCGATGTTAACATCGCTGAAACCGTGCGGGAAATCCGCCGTGCTCTCCTTGATGCGGATGTAAACCTCGAAGTAGCCCGCCAGTTTACCAACGATATTAAAGAGACCGTAATGGGCTCTGATGTATTAACCAGTGTAAACCCCGGCCAGCAGTTCACCAAAATTGTATATGATGAAATGGTGAAAATGCTCGGTGAAGAGAGAACCGACATTGCTGTATCGCACACACCACCTACAGTTATTTTAGTTGCAGGCCTTCAGGGATCAGGTAAAACCACGTTTGTTGCCAAGCTTGCCAGATATTTAAAAAACGAAAATAACCGGAACCCGATTCTTGCTGCGGCTGATGTGTACCGCCCGGCAGCCATCAACCAGCTAAAAACACTAGCCGGAGAAATTAATGTGCCGGTTTATTCTATTGAGCAGAAAGATGCCGTTCGGGTTGCCAAAGAGGCTGTATCTATGGCAAAGAGCCTGGCTCTTGATACGGTAATTATTGACACGGCCGGCCGCCTCCATGTGGATGAAAAAATGATGGCTGAGGTTGCCGAGATTAAAAAAGCTGTAAATCCCACTGAAATCCTATTTGTGGTTGATGCAATGACCGGCCAGGATGCGGTAAATACAGCAAAAGCGTTTAACGATACCATCAATTTTGATGGAGTTGTGCTGTCTAAAATGGATGGCGATACACGCGGTGGTGCAGCTCTATCCATCCGCTCGGTAGTTGAAAAGCCGATTAAATTTATGAGCACGGGCGAAAAGCTCGATGCCCTCTCACCATTTTACCCCGACAGGCTCGCACAGCGAATTCTTGGAATGGGCGATGTGGTTTCTCTTGTGGAAAAAGCTCAGAAAGAGTTCGACGAGAAAGAAGCAGAAGCTCTGCAGAAAAAAATACGCTCAGAAAAGTTCGACCTTGAAGATTTTCTCGATCAGATTCAGAAAATCAAAAAAATGGGGAGCATCTCTGATCTGGTTGGCATGATTCCCGGCGCAAGCAAAGCGGTAAAAGACGCCGATCTTAACGAAGACACCTTCAAGCCGATTGAAGCCATTATCTACTCCATGACTCCGGAAGAGAGAGCCGACCCTGGCCTGCTGAATGGAAGCCGCCGTAAACGAATCGCAAAAGGGTCCGGCACAACGGTTCGGGAAATCAACGAGCTGATGAAGCAGTTTGAGCAGATGAAGAAAATGATGAAAACCATGAGCAAGATGGGCAAAATGGGCCGCGCCATGGAAGGATTAAAAAACCTGCCGTTTGGCAGATAACCAAATTGTTTGGCTGTTTTAAGCAACGGCCACAAATAAACGTATAGTAAAACATAAACTTACAGGAACAAACCATTGATTAAATTACGATTACAACGAAAAGGAAGAAAAAAGAGGCCTTTTTATCACATAGTGGTTGCTGACAGCCGCTCGCCGAGAGATGGCCGTATCATCGAAAAACTTGGCCGTTATGATAACGTTAGCGAAAACCAGGAGCTGGTTTACGATGAAGAGCGCGTTATACACTGGCTGAAAATTGGTGCACAACCAAGTGATACAGTTAGAAGTATTCTTAAGCACGAAGGCATTCTTTACAAAATGCACCTGATGCGATGGGGCAAATCTGACGAAGAGATTGAAGCAGCATTAGAAGAGTGGAGATCTGCTCGTGAAGCCAAGAAATCAGATACAGCTGTTAGCCGAAAAGCCAAGCAGAAAGATGTACTGAAAGCTGAAGAACAAGAGTACAAGAAGCAGCTTGAAGAAAAAGCAGCCGCTGCTGCAAAAGCGCTCGAAAAGAAAAAAGAGCAGGAAGAAGCTAAAGCAGCTGAAGAAGCAGCAGCCGAAGAGACAGCTGAGCCTGTAGCAGAAGCCGCTGAGGAAGCAACCACAGAACCCGAAGAAGCACCGGCTGAAGAGTCAACCGAGGAAGAAGTTAAGGCTGAGGAAGTGAAGGAAGAAGCACCGGCTGAGGAAGTTGCAGAAGTTAAAAAGGAAGAAGAGCCAGCCGAGGAAGAAGTTGAAGCCAAAAAAGAGGAAGAGCCCGCAGCTGAAGAGGTTGCCGAAACCAAAGAGGAAGAGCCTGTAGCCGAAGAAGCCGCTCCAGTTGCTGAGGAAGAAACAAAGGAGGAATCGCCGGCCGAACCTGAAGTGAAAGAGGAAAAAGCAGAAGCTGCACCCGCTCAACTTTCAACCGATATGACCGCCAACGAGGCCATCGATCACATTAAAAACACTCCCATCGAAGAACTGAAAGGCTTTGTGCCCGAAGGTGAAGAGCGTGTTACTGTGCAGCGAGCCTGGGAAAGCAAACAAGAAGATTAATTAATAAGCCGGCTATGGCACCGTTAGCTAATAACCGGTTTATAGAAATTGGACGAATCGGAAAACCAAGAGGCCTTGATGGGGTTGTCCGGTTCATGCCTAATGAAAACTTTACTGATGGTTTATTTGAACAGGCTGAAATTCTCTACATGAGAAACAGCCGTTCTGATTTGGTACCTGCACGAATCATGAATGTGCATACCGAAGAAAAACGGAACCAACAGACGTTCTTTGTAAAATTTGATATGATTACCGGCCGCAGCGATGCAGAAGCGGCAATGAACAGGGCACTGTTTGCAGACCGAAATATTATTGAAAGCCTGCTGCCTGAAGTTTATTCCGCCGAAAAAAACGCTGTTGTGGGGTACACAATTTGGTATGATGGCATAGAGTTTGGTAAAATTCTCAATGTAATAGAGAATCCCGCTCATCCCATTATCGAAACACGGCAATCCATTGGTTCACTTTTAATACCAATGGTTGAGGAGTACGTGGAAAAAACCGACCACGAAAAACAAATTGTGTACTGCAAAAACCTGAACCAGTTAACCGATCTCTGACCTGTGCTAAGAATCGACATACTTTCTGCCGTTCCGGACCTTTTAAAGAGTCCGCTGGAATACAGTATTATTGGCAGAGCCAGGCAAAACAACCTGGTTCACATTGAGGTTCACGATCTTCGTGATTACTCAACCGATCGCCATAAAAAAGTAGATGACTACCCATATGGCGGCGGAGCAGGAATGGTTTTAACCCCACAGCCTATTTTCGATTGCATTGAAAAGCTGACATCAGAACGGGTGTACGATGAAATAATATTTACCGCGCCCGATGGAGAAGTTTTTGAGCAGAAACATGCCAATGAACTCTCCATCAAACAAAACCTGATGATACTTTGCGGCCACTATAAAGGTGTGGACCAACGGGTGCGAGATGAATTGATAACCCGTGAATTTTCCATTGGTGACTATGTGCTCTCCGGCGGTGAACTTCCGGCGATGGTAATGGCAGATGCTATTACAAGGCTTCTTCCAGGTGTGTTGGGAGATGCCGAAAGCGCACTTACAGATTCTTTTCAGGACGATCTTCTGGAAGCACCTGTTTACACCAGGCCGGCAACATTCAAAGGATTAGAAGTACCTGAAGTTTTACGATCCGGTGATCATAAAAAAGTTGGCCAGTGGCGTTTTGAAAATGCCCTGGAACGAACAAAGCAGCGAAGGCCAGATTTATACAAAAATTTTAATAAGAAAAACTAAAGCCCAGTAACAAGGATACAACCATGGATAAAATTAAATTAGTTGAACAGACCGTTGTACGAGAAGGCCTGCCTGAATTTAAAGCAGGCGACACCGTTAACGTTCACTATCGTGTTAGGGAAGGTGAAAAAGAGCGTATTCAGCAGTATGAAGGCGTTGTAATTAACGAGCGCGGAAGCGGAGCTAACAAAACATTTATTGTTCGGAAAATGTCGGGCAGTGTTGGTGTTGAGCGAATTTTCCCACTCTACTCACCTTTTATTGCCAAGATAGATGTTAAAAAACGCGGTAAAGTGAGACGTTCAAAACTGTTCTACCTCAGAGACCTGCGTGGTAAAGCTGCTCGAATTAAAGAGAAAGAGTCAGTTAACACCAAGAAGAAAAAGGACTAAAAAGTTGCAACAATCTGGCGATGTGTACATGCATCGCCATTTTTTTGCTCATTGCTGCCGGTATTAGCAGCAACGTTTTGGTTAAGGGTTAGCTTTGTATTCGTTTCATTCTGAAGGGATTTACATTGCTCTCCTGTTTTCGAAATAAATAAACCCTATTCAATCATGAATATCATTCTATTTGGCCCTCCCGGAGCGGGGAAAGGTACCCAGGCAGAAAAAATGATTTCTCATTACAACCTGCCGCACTTATCAACCGGAAATATTTTTCGGGAGAACATCAAAAACAAAACAGAACTCGGTAAAAAAGTAACAGCAATTCTTGATGCCGGAAAGCTTGTTCCAGATGAAACTGTTGTTGAGCTTGTTACAGATGAGCTTGAAAAAGAGATCTACAGCAATGGTGTTATTTTTGACGGTTTTCCGCGAACAGTTGCCCAAGCTGAAGCACTTGACACCTACCTTCAGGAAAAAGGAAAATCTGTTGATGCCTTTGTAACTCTCACCGTGCCTGAGCAGGAACTGATTAACCGTATCTTAAGCCGTGGTCAGGGCCGCTCTGATGATACAACTGAAAAGATTAAAACACGCTTACAGGTATATCGTGATGAGACTGAGCCTGTGCTGAATCACTATAAGAAAAAAGATCTGGTAAAAGAGATTGATGGTGTTGGCTCCATCGAAGAAATTTTTGAGAGAATTACTTCTGCCCTCGCTTAACTCTTGCTCAAAACATTGAGAATACCCGGGGTAACGTCCAGTATACCGGTTGCCCGTTTGAATGGTTCCGTATCCCCTGCCACAAACAGGGGAACCGGATTCCGTGTATGTGTTTTGGTTTTTAAATCCTCCAGATTGCCATGATCGCTGCAGATGATTAGTGTATCATCGGGCTTTTTCTCTTTTAATATTTTCATCAGAAATCTATCCAACACAGTGAGAACTTTATCTGCCATTTGCCTGTCTTGTGCATGGCCGGCTTTATCTGTGAGATAATATTCATATAGTACCATATCATACATTTCTAAAGCCCTGATTGCCCTCAAAGCTGCATCTTCCGGCTCAATTTGTGGTACATCCAGATTCAGCATTGTTCGCCATGCAGACTGAATAATCTCTGCTGTGATTGCCCTCTCTTCGAGTACATCATTCAGCCTGTTTACATGCAAACCGGCTGATTTTGTCATTAATGTAGTACAGCTCCACCGATTTCTCTTTTCTGATTTTTCAAAAAATATATCGGGGTAAGCATTTAAAAAGTGTGCTGTTTTACCTATTTCAAGCGTCTTATGAAAGATACTTTCTTCTCTCAGCAATGGTTTAATCTCTGAATGAGGGAATGGCCCAAAGTGCTTGCCTATTTTTTTTGATGCGTTTATGCCTGTAAACAGCGCGGTTTGACCCGTACCACTCTGTGGCAGGCCTTCAACATCGAGATTGGCATCTATTTTTTTGAAAAGAAAACCGTTAAAGTCTCTCTCTTCGCAGCCTGAATGAACACCGTTTTGCCCGGTGAAAAGTGAAAATAATTTTAAATTTTCTGAAGCGAGCGGATTATTAGAATTGTTTTTTCCTACCCCAATTCCATCAACAAACACAAAGAGTACAGCCATTATTTCTCCAGAATAATTGTAACGGGGCCGTCATTAATCAGTTCTACATCCATCATAGCTCCAAACTCGCCGGATTCTATTTTTAATCCGCTCTCTTTCTTCAATTTATCAATCATATATTCGTATAGAGGTTCTGCAACTTCCGGCCTGGCGGCTTCAATAAAACTGGGGCGTGTACCTTTTTTTGTATTGCCATAAAGGGTGAATTGAGACACTACCAATATCCCGCCATTAATATCCTGTGCAGAGAGATTCATTTTACCCTCCTCATCCTCAAAAATTCTGAGGCGTGGAATTTTGGAGCAACACCAGTCTGCCTCTGTTTTTGTATCGGTTTCATGAATGCCCACAAGCAGCAAAAGTCCCCTGTCAATCTCGCCTGAAATTTCTCCATCTATGGTTACTGATGCTCTACTGACGCGCTGTATCACTATTCTCATATGTGGGAAACTTTGTGGATAAAAAGGTTTTAGGTTGTGAATAAAGTTTCATTCATCAATTTTCGAAAATCTATCCACAGTGATCAACAATTTAAACCTGTTATCCACAGAAAAAAAGAATAACTCTTTATGTGGATGAATATGATGTAAGCTATAGGTGTAAAATGTATGGATTGTGAATTACTTTTTTCAACGTTTACTAAACCTATGTTTTTACTTATAAACTTGTTCACATAATTATCAACAAAATCCAAAAAATTATAAAGTAGATACGTATAAAAAAGTTATGCACTTCTTAACACCCTTCTACTACTATACAACAAAATTTATAATCCAATACTTTTCGTAACCTCCTGTGGATAACCTGTTAGAATTTCACAAAATGTGAAGGTTCAATCTTTCTATATTTCAGAAAATATTTTCTAATTGATAACCCGTTCACAGTGTCAGAAAAAAAATTTACCTATAAAGATTCCGGAGTTGATATTAAAGCCGGAGAAGAACTTGTAAACTCCATTAAAGATGTTGTAAAAGAGACTCATAATGCAAATGTGTTAAGCAATATTGGAGGATTTGGCGGGCTTTTTTCAGCAAACTTTTCTTCTTTTAAAAATCCGGTTTTGGTGAGCAGTGTGGATGGTGTTGGCACCAAGCTTATTGTTGCGTTCAAAGCGGGTGTGTATGATACCGTTGGCCAGGATCTTGTAAATCATTGCGTGAATGATATTGCAGTTTGTGGTGCTGATCCGCTTTTCTTTCTCGACTACTTTTCAACCGGAAAACTGGAGCAGCATATTGGTTATGATGTGATAAAAGGATTTGCCAAAGCGTGCAAAGAAAATGGAGTTGCGTTAATTGGCGGAGAGACTGCAGAAATGCCTGATATTTACAAACAGGGAGAATTTGACCTGGCCGGAACAGTGGTTGGTGTTGTTGACAGGGATAAGCTGATTACCGGACAAAATATTAAAAAAGGTGATCTGTTAATCGGATTTAAGGGTACCGGCCTTCACACAAACGGGTATTCATTAGCAAGAAAAGTATTGTTCAGTGAATATGGCGTTAACGATACACCGGAAGAACTTGAGAACAGTATCGGTGATGAACTTCTCAGAGTACATAAAAGCTATCTTCCACTCATAAAAAAATTGAGAGATGTGGGTGGTGTACATGGTTTTTCTCACATTACAGGAGGTGGAATTGAAGGAAATACCAAACGTATTCTGCCTGATGGATGCAAACTTTCTGTTGATTGGAGCAGCTGGGAGCGCCCTGCAATATTTAAATTGATCCAAAAAACAGGAAATGTGCCTGAAGATGATATGCAGGCAACATTTAACCTCGGAATAGGTATGATAGCAGTAGTTTCTGAAAACGCTGCTGATACAGTAAAAAAATTAAGCAAAGAACTTAATGAAGAGGCAGTAGTTATCGGGAGTGTTGTTTAATAATTAATACTATAACTACATGTTGCTGCGCCTTCGGGCTTACCTTCGGTTACGGAAGAAATATCTCCCCGTAATATTCTTTATAACCGGTTTTTTGTGGGATACGCTTACCCTTGGGCGGATAGACCACCTTTATGACAGGGTGATACTCAGCACCTACATGGCATCGCTTACTACATGCCTCTACTTATATAATGTTGCTGATGACGGTAAATGGAAAGAGACGTTTTTCGAAAGGTTTGAAAAGTATCTGCCGCTTGCTATTCAGTTTTTCCTTGGTGGGTTAAGCAGTGCATTTGTCATCTATTTTTCCCGCAGTGTTTCGTTTACAAAAACCCTCTCCTTCTTTGTGATATTGGTTGTAATTCTCTTTGCAAATGAAGTTTTAAAAAAGCGTATCTCAAATAAATATTTGCAGTTCAGTGCCTACTTTTTTGTGAATTTTACCTTCTTCTCATTTTTTATTCCTGTTCTGATAAAGCAGATGAACACCTTCATTTTTCTTGTTTCGGGATTTATCAGCCTTTCCATCACAACAGCGTTGATTGTGTTTATTTACCGAACAAGCCCTTCAACACGAAAAGAGATTAGTAAGCGTAAAATGCTCGCTATCATTGCAGGGCTGTATCTGATGATAAACACGTTCTACTTTCTGAGGCTTATCCCCCCTGTTCCCCTCGCTCTCGATACCGGTATTGTAGCTCATCATGTTCAGAAGATAAACGGAGATTACGAAGTTACCTATCAGCAGGAAGCATGGTATAAATTCTGGAGGCAGAATGATTTAACATACATCCAGCAGCCCGGCACAAACGTGTATGTGTACACATCAATCTTTGCACCAACAGATCTTCGAAAAGCTGTGGCTCATCAATGGAGATGGAAAAATCCTCAGACAGGAAAATGGCAAACGGTTGACAGAATTGGCTATGAAATAACCGGCGGAAGAGATGATGGATACCGGGGATTTACATTCAAACGAAACATAAGAGAAGGAGACTGGCGGGTTGATGTAATTACCGCTGAAGGGCAAATAATTGGCATAGTACGGTTTGAAGTTGTGATGGCAGAAGAGGATGAAGATTTAGGCCTGGAAACAAGGGTATTTTGATTTTTTATATTTCGTATCATTGTTGTCCGGTTAAAATTTAGCGAAGTCCTTGAAGGGATGCTAATGGATATCTAAGCCTTGTTTTAAAATGGTAAGCCAGATAGAACCCCCTCTATGGCTCAAACAAGGACAGTTG
>SLLL01000052.1 GCA_007134085.1 Balneolaceae bacterium | reverse complement strand
GGTACATTTCACATGAGATTAACACGTTCAATGACGGAATCATGAAGGTATATGAAGATCTTTCATCGCATTTACGAAACTTGAAAAAGATTCCTATTCTGATTTCGCCTTACGTGAAAGGGGTCAAGCAATTTGGGGGTGAAGCCATTACTCTCGAAAAGCATGAAAAGGAGTGGAGTTCTGTATTCTCCCGGCTTAAGGGAATTGTAGATATCGTGGCATTTCAGGACGGGCAGGTAGGCCTTCATGAACTCAAAGACTACCTGGAAGTAAATGGCAGGCTTGCAGCAGAAAACGGCATAACAAGCTGGAGTAATGTAGAATCTTTCGACCGCGATATGCCGATTAAATTCCCGCCTATAGCCTGGCCAAAAATGCGGTATAAAATGGAATCGGCACTTGAATCCGGTGTTGATAAACTCATTACGTTTGAATTTTCCCATTTTATGAGCCCGCAATCCATCTATCCTGCGGCTCATACCCTTTTTGACCGTTACAAAGAGTGGCTGAAGGAGTAAACGAAAAAAAGCAAATTCTATCGTGAAAAAAGAAAACATCGTTTCATATAAATGTCAGATCGAGAATGAGCTGTTTAATCACGTAATTCCTTTTTGGGAAACTCACTCCATCGACAAAAAACATGGCGGTTACTACAATTGCCTTGATCGGGACGGTTCAGTTTACGACACCCGTAAGCATATCTGGCTGCAAGGCCGCCAGGCCTGGATGTTTAGCAAGCTGTTTGAACATGAGCAGAAAGTTGAATGGCTTGAAATAGCTTTGAACGGGGTGAAGTTTTTAACCGACAAGGCTATTCGCGATGATGGCAGGGCCTATTTTTCGATGACTGAAGATGGCAAGCCGATCTACCTTCAACGGAAGATTTTTTCTGAATGCTTTTACGTGATGGCTCTTGCCGGTTACGCATACGCCTCAGGTGATATGGCTTATCTAAAGAAAGCCGAATCTCAGCTTGCTAAGATTTGGGAGTGGTCAGAAGATCTTTCTAAAGTTGGCAGGCCGGCTTTTTCAGGTGAGGTTGCATCCCAATCGCTCGCTATCCCAATGATACTTCTGAACCTTATTGAAGAGGTAGCCCGGGACAATGACAGCCAATACAGTGCGGAGATAGAGGAGTGTATTCAGCGAATTTTGCTTCATGTAGATGAAGAGAGGCAGGCGGTATTCGAAACTGTTTCGCCAGATGGCGGGTATATCAACAACATTGACGGACGCCTGCTAAACCCCGGCCATGCAATTGAAGCCGGTTGGTTTCTGCAAAACTGGGCGCAAAAAAAGCAGGACAGTAAACTGGCTGAAACCGCCGCGAATATGGTTCGATGGTCATATAATAAAGGCTGGGATCAGCAGTATGGCGGCATTTACTACTTTCTGGATTATGAGGGTTACTCGCCTACCCAGCTTGAGTGGGATATGAAACTATGGTGGCCGCATTGTGAGGCAATGGTTGCTCACCTGCAAAATATTAAGCTCTTTGGCTTAAAAGAAGATTGGGACAGTTTCACCGAGGTTACAGATTACTCTTTTGCCCACTTTTCTGATAAAGAGTTTGGTGAGTGGTTTGGATATGCCAATCGCAGGGGAGAAATAACACACCGGTTCAAGGGCGGCCCATACAAAGGGTGCTTCCACGTGCCGAGGGCACTTTTCTACTGCTGGCAGATGCTGCTAGAACTTGAGGAATCTGTTTAGCTTTAAAATGTAAGCCTAACCGAAAAGATCTCTTTTGGTTTAGCACTGATGTTAAACGAGTTACCGTTTTCAACCTCAATATCTGCAACCCTTTTTTCTTCAAGTGTTACCAGTTCAGCTTTCTTGATCGTCCTGAAAAATGTGATCGTACCTTTAGAGAATTGATCAGAAGGATTAAACAGCCGCAACACAAACTTTGAACCGCTGCCGGTTTCTCCGTTTTCATTCACAAAATCTCCTTCAGCTTTTTTAAAGCAGCTGAAGATGAGATCTGAAGAGTCAAGAGATATAAATGAAGACCCCGGTTTGATGGCACCTTCCGTTCTGCCTGTTTCAAACAGCCGCAGATTGTAGTTGAACGTAAAAGCTTCTCGGTACACATTACCGCTGTGCCAGTTGCCTGTGTGAGGGAAGAAAGCCATTCGGAATTTCTGCTTTCCAAGGCATTGCGTTCCTTTCATATGAGAATAATCAACATCAGAAGAGACAGGAATCCGGTATTCGAAAGAGCGAAACAGTGTAATTGCCAGCGTCTGATCAGCATCATCTAAAACCTCGTACTCTTTAAGCCCGTCAACAAGCAATGCCACGCCCTCCTCATCATTCGAAACATCCACAAAGTGATGCATGGGGTAATCGTACATTGGCTGCTCAACCCAGCTGCTGCTGTCTATACGGTTTGTGGAGCGTTGAACTACATCAAACTGACCTTCACCAAATGAGTAATCAGCATTTAACCCGAGCGGGAACATCATGCGCATGCGATGGCTTTCAGCGCGGTTATCAGTTTCCACATTAATTTCAGGCCACTTTTGTCCTTTTTTCAGTGAAATTCGGATTATTACCGGAACATCAACCGTGTTGCTGCTTTTACTCTTTCTGTGAGATAATGACGGCGAGAGCTGAAGCAGATGTTCAATCTTTACAGTAGCTGAGAGCGCCCCATTTTCTGAGATAGTGATGTCTGGTGAACTATAACGTGTGTCAACAAATGGGCCGATGGCTTCATGCACCCATGCGTGGCCTGCTTCGCCTTCATCATATACCCAACCCTGATTGCTGAAAGTTCGCTCTCTTACTTTGTCTGTGATGTTGAACGTACCATTTTTATTGATCGCAATCCTTAGATACTCATTTTCGAGAACGGGTAGATTACTACCGGTTGCAGCAATTTTGTGGTTTGATTCTGTGGATTTTTCAGCCGGTTCTACACGAATAGCGTTAACACCCATTTCGGGAACATCACTGGTTTGGAGCCAGATGTTGTAGCGAACCATGTCAAAATACATAGGGCGGTTTATCATCTGTTCAAGAACCGGTTGTACGTCCGTTCGCTCAATCAGTTGGAAGGGAAGCTCGCTGCCGTTTTTGTCAATAAACTTAATGCTGCCTTTATCGGCTGACTTAGGTACATCCACAAAGGCTTCAGTAATTTCATTTCTCGCAAACTGAGTGGTATTCACTACAACAAGGTGGATAGAATCTTCAGGTGCATCCGAAAGGTCAACCTGTTGAGCGAGATGACGCATGGCGCGATCTGCCATGCCGCGGGAGATCTCCTCAGAGTGCTGAAAACGGCCCATCATATCTTCGTGGATGCGGTCGAGGCTGCAGCCGCCAATTGAGTCATGGGCAGAGTTTTGCACCAGTAGATCCCATGCCAGTTCGGGGTATCTGTCGAAAATATCCAGCCCACAGATGCCCATGAGAGAGTTTAGTGGTTCTGCAACATACTGCAGCCAGCGTTCTGCGTTAAAATTGGCCTGCTTTAAATACATCCGCGCAGACAACGCATAGCCGTAGAGGTTGGAACTGCGCCTGTCGTACTGTGCGCTTCGCCTTTCTCCTGTAACTACCGGCAGTGAGGCGGTATCTGCTTCTTCCGCGAGAGCCTCGGCATAATCCTCAAGAGTGCTGTGGCGCACATCAAGCTCTGGAAACTCTTTCTTAATGTCTTCCAGTAGCTCTACCGTTTTTGCATTAGGGCCACTTGAATCGTGCCCTTCCATCCAGATTACGTGGCGGGTTGTAAAATCATCAGCCTGGTCCGCTATAATTTTTTCTACAGCATCCCGAAGGTTCTCTTTTGTGTAGCCATCTTTAAAGCGGCTCATAAAGTAATCCTCATCAGCCTGCTCTGGGTCAGCGAAGTGGAAAGGTGTGCCGCCGTTGCCCCAGGCCTGCTCAATGTCGGCAGGCATTTCTCCGTGAACTACCGGCCGATAGATGTAGAAGTAGAAATTGTATCGTGGCCAGGTAGAAAACCGGGAAGCAAGTGCTTTAGTGCCGTCTGCTCCCTGCCAGATGAATTCCGCCTTTGGGCTGTCGAATGAATTGATGCCTCTGTAAAACATGATGAGATGTACCCCAAACTGCCGGTACAACTGAGGCAGCTGAGAAATTTGCCCCCACGAAAACGGAGAGTAGCCAATTTTTGATACACCGCCATACTGAGCACAAACTTCATGCCCCCTAAGAAGGTTACGAACCAGATTTTCACCGCCAACCATGTACTGATCAGGCAGGGTGTACCATGGGCCGATAAAAAGCCTCTTTTCCTCAACAAACTTGGTAAGCTGTTCCCTTTTTCCGGGCCTTGCTTCCAGGTAATCTTTCACCATAATAGACTGGCTGTCGAGATGGTAGGCACGATAACCGGGCTCTGTTTCGAGAATCCTGAGCACTTCATCCATCATTTCAACCAGCATTTGGCGGTTGCGCTGGTAGGGGAACCGCCATTCACGGTCCCAGTGAGTATTCGAGATTACATGAAAAACTCTGTTTTTTTGCATAACCAATATGATTGAAATTGGGTGTTACAGGATTTCAGATAAAAAAAGGCGGTGCTTAAGCAGTACTTCGGGCAGCCCGCCCTTCACTACACGGCTTGCAGCGCCAAAATTGTGATTGGCTGATTCTAAAAATGGCAGGGCAACTGTTAGGCCAACACCTGCTGCACGAAGTGCAATTGTACCGCTTTCACTGTCTTCAAAACCGGCAACGGTGTGAAAATCAGCCGGTTTAATTTGCAGCATTTGCAGTGCGGTTGAGTATAAATCGCGATGTGGCTTGAGCCGCATTTCGTTAGCATCATTCGCGGTAATGAACGCATCGTAGCAGTGTTCAGGTGTGGCAAAACGCCGGTTTAATTTTTCCCGGCAAGAGTGAGGAACCGGCCAGCCGGAAATTTCTTGTCTGATAACTTCAAACACCTGATTCATTACAATATCCGCCTCAAACTTAATGGATGATGTTACAAGCGCAATTTTAGCTGGGTTTTTTTCAAAATACCCGCCAAGATTAGTAAGCACCTCTTGTGTGTTGTTGATGGGTTCCTCTACATGTAACATATCAGAAAAGAAGGCGGACAGTTTGCCTGCTTCTTTTCCAAGGTCACCTTTCATGATTGCAAGAGTTGCTGCAACAGCCGGCATTGGTTTTATAAGTTTTTCGTCGGAGTTTATTCCCGGAATATTGTTAAGGTACTCATCATCACCCGCCTCAATTGCATTTAAAATGAGGTGGTAGGTGTGGTAGTAGATATCTGTGCAGGCTCGTACTTTACCCTCAAATACCGCAAGCTTTTCCGGGATGTTTACGGGTTTGTTGCCCTTATCAATCAAACCAAAAAAACGGAGGTTTTCATGCGCCTGTTTACGCCTGTTTTCATCTCTGCACTCGTTGATAGTCCACAGTGCTGATTCATGATACTGCTTGAAAAGTGCGCTCAGATCAAATAGCGCCTGATATTTTCCTACAAGATACTCAACATGCTTCGTGGTGCTGTTGCCGATAACATTGGGATAGTCTGTTTCAGAATCCAGGCCTGCAAAATTATGGCTACCGCACGCTTTTTGGATAGCATCCTCAAGAGCATAAAGGCAGAGAGTTTCAGTTGTGGTTGTGGTGCCATCCATATCCATCAAGAACGCTTTGGGCTTATCGGTGAAGACGGATAGGGAATCAGCGAGAGGCAACAATTCAAACTCAGGAAATACGGAAACGGGGTTTTCCACCTTTACATACTCAATGCAACCGAAATCTGCCGGGTTGATATCTGATTTTTTTAGGATGTGATTGCCCATGAAAAGAGACGGAAATGGTTTTCGAAAGTTGGCGACTATTGAAAGTAAGGATTGTTCACCAATTCAACATGCAGAAGCACCAATAATAAGATGTTTTGGGAGCGCTCCCAAATTGTGTTTGAAGTGCTCAGAATGTATAATCTGTCTGTAAACTTTAGCTCAATCCAATTTTCATGCGAATCATTTTGCTGCTTTTATTCATCTCGGTTTTTTTTAGTTCTTGCACTACGGATGCAGACAGGGCAGAAGAACTCAGGGAAATTCGAGGTGTCTGGATCACTAATGTAGACTCTGAAGTGATGTTCAACAGGACCAAGAGCGAAGTGGCGGTCAATTTTCTTGCAGAGCGGGGGTTTAATGTAATTTTTCCGGTTGTGTGGAATGCAGGATATACACTCTACCCAAGTGATGTGATGGCTGAGTACTTTGGCGAAGAGTATCGAATACACCCCGATTTTGATGAGCCGGGAAGGGATGCACTTCAGGATTTGATTGATCTTGCAAGAGAGCACGAAATTGAAGTGATACCTTGGTTTGAATATGGATTTGCAAGTTCTCACAACCTTGGTGGCGGGCACATACTTGATGCATATCCTCACTGGGCTGCAAAAGACGCTGAGGGTAATTTGTTAACCAAAAACGGCTTTGAATGGATGAATGCGTTTCATCACGAAGTGCAGGAGTTCATGCTAAAACTGATTGCTGAGGTGATAAAAAATTACGATATCGACGGCATTCAGGGTGATGACCGGCTTCCGGCGCTGCCCGCAGAAGGTGGATATTCTGATTACACACGAGAACTTTACCGCGCAGAGTTTGGTGAAGATCCACCAGCCAATCATCTCGAAGAGCCGTTTTTGCAATGGAAGGCCGACAGGCTTACCGATTTTGGAGAAAAACTTTTTGAGATGGTTAAATCATATGACAGGGGCTTGATCGTCTCATTTTCGCCAAGCCCGTACGATTGGTCGAAATATGAATATCTGCAGGACTGGCCCGAGTGGATACGCCGGGGAATTGTTGATATTATCCATCCTCAGGTTTACAGGTACGATATTGACGCCTACAGGGCTACACTCATAGAAACACATGATCATTTTTTGCGGGCAAAGGAAGAGCGGGAGTTATCGGAAGGCAGGGATCAGCCGATATTTCACGCTCCGGGAGTGTTGATTAAAGTTGGGGATCGCTATAACGGCCCGGAGTATGTAAATGAGGCACTTCGCTTACATCGTGAACTTGGTATAGACGGGGAGGTATTCTTTTTCTATGAAGGGCTTCATGAAAATAATGAAAATCTGGGCGATGCCATTTTTGAATCAACCTACTACAGTACGGCCGGTTTACCATATCGCGAATAATTGAGAATTTGAAGTGGCTATTTTGCATATTCGAAACTTGCTTAATCAACTGTAGTTTTAAACCGTAACCAATTACTTATCCTGCTGCATGCATGCTATTGATTTTGGAATTATTGCAGTCTATCTGATTTTTCTTATCAGCATAGGCTTGTATGCGCAAAGAAAAGCGGGTAAAAACCCCGAGAGCTACTTTTTGGGGAACAGAAACATGTCTTGGTGGGCTTTGGGCTCGAGCGGAATGGCATCCAATCTTGATGTAGCAGGTACGCTGATAATTGTTGCGTTTATCTACGCAATTGGTGTTCAAGGATTGTTCATAGAGATCAGGGGCGGCATGGTTTTAATCATGGCTTTTCTGATGATTTTTATGGGCAAATGGAACAGGCGTGCTCAGGTTATGACGGTAGCCGAGTGGATGAAACTTAGGTTTGGCAGTGGCAGGCAGGGTAATTCAGCACGTTTGCTAAGCGCTATAGCTAACTTAATGTTCACAATTGCTATTGTAACATACTTTACTCAGGGAGCCGGAATATTTCTTGGCAGTATTCTGAATATTGAACCTATTACGGCAGCATTACTTATGATTGCCCTCGCTTCTATCTACACTGTAGTAAGCGGATTTTATGGTGTGATTTATACGGATGTATTTCAGGGGTTTCTAATCTTTTTTACCGTAATCTATGTATGTGTTCTGGCATTTGTCCGGTTTGACCTGCCGGAGGTTTTCATGGTTTCCGTGCCGTTGCTGGAAGGAGGGTTTAAGTCAATCGAAGTGAGTTTATCAGATTGGGCAAATGTTGTTCCAAGCTGGACGATGGATCTGCCCGGTGAATATTCTCAGTATAATCTGTTTGGCATAGCTGTTCTGTTCTATCTGTTCAAAACATCTATTGAGGGGAGTGGCGGTACAGGTGGGTATCTTATTCAGCGTTATTTTGCCGCAAAGAGTGATAGAGAAGCGGGCCTTCTCAGCCTCTTTTGGATTCTGCTACTCTCGTTCAGATGGCCGTTTGTGGTGGCTATAGCCATTATAGGTATAAGTATTGGCCTTGGTGGAGCTGTTATAGAAAACCCTGAGGAAGTTCTGCCCATTGTTATTATGAATGAGCTGCCGATAGGCATCACAGGTTTACTGGTTGCCGGGCTCATTGCAGCTGCTATGTCCACATTCGATTCTGTAGTGAATGCCGGAGCAGCGTACTGGGTGAAAGATATTTACCATCGGTTTCTAAACCCACGTGCATCTGAGAAGAAACTGGTTTTGCAAAGCCGCCTCGCCAGTATAGGGGTTGTGGTAATTGGTGTTCTTTTCACATTAACATTCCGAAACCTGAACGAACTCTGGAGCTGGCTCACAATGGGATTGGGAGCCGGTTTGATTGTACCGCAGGTTATACGCTGGTACTGGTGGAGGTTTAATGGATATGGGTTTGCCTTTGGAACACTTGCAGGCATGATTTTAGCTATTGGCCAGCGATTCATTGCACCCGGCATACCGGAGCTTCAGGGTTTTATGATTATTGCAGGCGGCACTTTTGTAATATCAATATCTGTATCTCTCCTTACTACAAGAACAAACGACAAAACGCTCGTCAATTTTTACAAAACCACAAGGCCTTTTGGCTTTTGGGGGCCAGTGAGAAAACTGTTCAACCCTGCCGATATAGAAGATATCAACAAAGAGAACCGGCGGGATATTATCTCCATATTCATTGCAGTGCCGTGGCAAATTGTGCTTTTCTTAACACCAATGGCATTTATGACCAAACAGTGGACGAACTTCTTTATTCTCGCTGCCATTCTCACAGTACTCTCAGTTGCGCTCTACTTCACCTGGTTCAGGCATCTTTCCACCATCGATAAAGAGAAAGATCAGCAGCCACAGTTGCTCAACTAACTGTATGTAGTACAATATTCAATGTTTTTTAGCAGGTGTTTTACCTATTGACTACAGTATTAAAAAATCTTAATATATAGAAAGGCAAATGGCTTAAGTAAGGGAAAAAAATAGGTGCAATTCTAAGTGGAAGAGAAGAAATACATTGCAACAGTACCATTCAAAAGAGTTACAAATGGTGCGTCTTTATTTTTTTTGTCTCTTCTTTTATTTTTGCCCCTCATATCTAAGGCACAGGTTACAAGCTATTCGGTAACTACCGTTCAAGACAATCATACAATTTCCAGAATTTTCAACACTGAAAATGGGCTGCCCGCCAATGGCGTAAACCAGATAATTCAGGATTCGAGAGGTTACATTTGGGCTGCCACATTTAATGGCTTGGTACGTTTCGATGGCCAAAGTAAGGTGGTATTTAACAACACCAATTTGCCCGAGCTTCAATCAAACCGTTTTACAGCAGTTGCAGAGGATGGCCAAGGCAGAATTTGGGCCGGGCTTGAGTACAGCAACGTTGTTATGATAGATGGGAATATTTCAAAAGTATACAAAATACCTGAAGAGTTAACACCACCAAATACATTTGTTACAAATCTTAATTTTATTGATAACAACTTATGGGTAGGCACCAGCAGAGGCCTTTTTTCATTCAATGATGGTGAATTCAGAAGGTATACTAAACTGCCAAGGCAATCTGTACAAAGCTTCCGAGAGCATGATGGGCGGTTATATGTAGTTTTTGATTTCGAAGTATATAAGTTAGGGCGAATTGGCGAGGATCATACATTGGTTGTTAGGTATAACGAAGATGAAAATTCAATCTCAGTATTAATAGATGAAGAGTTAACTGTTCGATCGTTCAGAACAATTTACAGGTTGAGAGACATTCAGTGGCATGAGGGAGAGATGGTTATTGTTCACGAGAGTGGTATTGTAAAGATAGGTGATGATCAATATGAGGTTATATTAGGCCGTGAACAAATAGGGCAGTCCATGATCCATAAAGTAGAATACTTTAATGGCAGTCATTACATCTCTGGCAACAATGGGTTTTTACGGGTGCAAAACCTATTTGAAAATGAAAAAGAAGTAAGCTTGTTGTCGGGTATACATACATTAGATTTTACGTTTGATCACGAGGGGTCTATTTGGCTGGCAAAACCTGCTAATGGTATGATTCAGCTTATACAAACACCGGTTTATCAGGGCGATAGGTTCGATTTTTTAGCAGGTACAGCGCTTACTGCTATATTAGAAGATCAAAGCGGCGATGTTTGGATTGGCACAAATTGTGATGGTTTGTATCAGGTAAATAAAGATGCTTATCGAAGGTATGGGTCAGCCACCGGCATCCTTAACACCTGCGTTTGGTCTGTAATGCAACAATCTGACGGAACCGTTTGGGCCGGTACCTGGGGCGGGGGAGTATACTATAAACCACAGAACTCCAATCAGTTTCAACGGTTCATCCCCGATGAGCTACGAAATGCAGATGTAGTACTCGCCATGCATGAAGATGGAGCAGGAAATTTATGGTTTGGTTCGTACTATTATGGGCTTTTCAAGTACGATGGAAATGAAGTTATTTCGGTTTTGAATGATTCAGGTGAGATTGTATCAGCAACCAGAACCATTTATGAAGATGAGAGCGGAACAATATTTGTAGCCACAGATAACGGTATAGGATATTACAATGGCTCAACCATTACTAAACCGGATGAGTTTAAACAGCTTTCAATCACAAATTTCAGAACCATAAACCGCGACAGTTCAGGGAGGTTTTGGTTTGGCAGTTATGGCGCCGGTATGCTGATTTACAACTCGAATGGCAGAACTAAGATTCTGGATGAACAAAATGGGCTTTTTGATAACACTATCTCCCAGGTTGAGTTTGATGAGGATAACAATCTCTGGCTGGCAGGTAATATGGGTGTGTTTTTTATCGAAAATGAACAGATAGAACTTTTTTTAGCATATGAAATTGAGAGGGTAAGAGTTTCAAGGATTGGGGTTTCTGAGGGTATGCCAATTCGTGAAACTACGGGTGGTTTTATGCCGTCTAGCTTATTAAGCGCCCGAGGTGAGCTCTTCATACCTACTGTACAAGGTATGGCTTTGCTTAGAACGGATCTTTTTCAGCAAAACAGAGAAGTGCCCAGAGTATTTATTGAAGAGGTAGAATTAGATGGAATAAATTGTCCCATGTCTGATATTTCTGAAATACCACATAATACTCAACGGATCACATTCCGCTTTACAGCACTTAGCTTCAGAAATGCTGAAAATGTTAAATTCGAGTATAAATTGGAGGGGTTCGATACCAGCTGGCAGCGGGCAACTGGAGCACGCGAAGCTACCTATACTTCACTTCTGCCCGGTACATACACATTTATGGTAAGGGCATCGAATAATGATGGCTTTTGGAACGAAGAAGGAGCCAGCTTATCTATTACAGTTATTCCTCCATACTGGCAAACGCTATGGTTCTTTTTGATTGTTCTCACTCTATTTATTGCTCTTCTCGCGGCTTTGTACCGCTACAGGGTAAGGCAGATCAGGGCATATAACCTACAGCTGCAAAAAGATGTTGAAGCGAGAACTACTGAACTGCAAAGTTCTAATGAAGAGTTGAAAAAATTGATTGAAGAAAAAAATAAACTTCATCGCATATTAGCTCACGATTTGAGGAATCCTTTTAACACAATTTTAGGATACGTTGAGCTTCTTAAGCTTGAGTTTGAACAGAAGGGCAATGAAGAATATTCTGAAATTACCGATATGATTCTGGATTCGGGCAAAAACTCACTCAATTTGCTCGAAAATCTGTTGCAATGGTCCGGAACAAGGGGTGGTGGATTAAACGTAAATATCGAAAATGTTGAGATGAAAAGTTTAATCAATGAGGTAGTTGATATGGTAGCTTCTCAGGCTGCGTTTAAACAGGTAAGTGTTTTGATTGATGCGGATATGCCTTTGTTCGCCAGAGCTGATAAAAATATGACTAAGACGGTATTGCGTAACCTGTTATCCAACGCAATAAAATTTTCCGGGATTGGTAAATCGATAACAATAAAACTGGAAAAAGATGACTCTTGCGCAACTGTATCGGTTATTGATCAGGGTGTAGGCATTGAAAGTGAGCGGTTAGAACAGATATTTGGCGGTTCTAAAGAACATTCGAAACTGGGTACTCAGGGAGAGAAAGGGGCTGGAATGGGCCTTGCATTATGTAAGGAGTTTGTTGTGCTTCAGGATGGAAAAATTTGGGTAGAAAGTGAAATTGGCAAGGGAAGTGTATTTAGTTTTACACTTCCACTTACCAATGCCCGAACATCATCAAAAAGTGATAATAAACCTGATGAATTAATCGCTGATGAAGTAGTTTAACCAGCCAGCCTTATCTAATGATTACCTGTTAACTACCTGTTAACTACCTGTTGTACCGCTCCGGTACTATGGCTATTGGTAGATTTTTAAACGGATCTAAAGCAACATCCACTATTTTTGCGAACTCTTTTCGTTTGATTGGGTTATTCAGTTCAAACTTATCATTTGTAATCCATCCATCAAGCCAGCCATTTTCAGCGGCAAAGGCAATGGCATCGTATGCAATTATGGTTGAATCAACATCAGAAAAAGGAACCTCTCCTGATGGTGCTGGCGATCCGATTTGCTGCCAGATTGATAAAATCACGCCGACCCGCGTATTACTTTCCGGCGGGGTTTGCACAGGCGAATCTACAGCCCGCGAAATGGCATCCGCAAGTTCATTGGTACTCATTGTGCTATCAGGGTAGATCCAGGTTTGGTTAGCCCAGGCATAAGGTACGCCGTGGCCTTTTAATACCCCGCTTAGCCCAACTCTCTGTATAGGTTGAAAATGCCAGTCATCAGGCGTAGAATCGATAAATGGCAGTGCCCAGCTGTCTGTATCGAGCAGTGCTTGTTGTACCTGTCTTAGCGGCAGGTTGCGAGGCTGTAAATTATGCCTAATTGCAATAGCCGCAGCTAAACCGGCTGCCTGGCCTATGCCCATCACTACAGGCTGTAACCTGCTCGAGCCATTTGCAATACTGCTTACGGAAATACTCTTCTCTGCAACAAACAAGCCATCAATGGTTTTTGGGATTAATGAACCAAAGGGGATAGAAAACGATGGAATAGGTGGAAATGCACCGAATCGGGTTTCGAACTGGTAGGGTTCACGGTCGCCGGGTTCAAGAAGGTGCGAAGGTGGTGATGGGTTCAGGTCCCGATGATGATCCAGTGGGTAATCGCCAACTGCAATTGCAGTTTTATACAGATCGTTTTCAACAGCATAAGGATCAATTAACTCATTCATGGTGAGCATGGTAAGCCCATCAAGCCTCCGCGACTCTCTGTGGTAGGGTATATGCGGGAAAAGATCATCCGTACCGTATTCATCATCAGCAAGGCCAAGATTTTTGAACCCGCCTTCGGCCTGTATGAAATAGATAAACTGACGGGTTCGGTTTTTTGCTTCCTCATAAAGCGTAAGCCGTTCATGATGATTCATCTCCAAAACATTCAAGTAGTAATCATTTCCATTATTTGGCCAGTTGATCAAAAATTTATCATTCGGCAGGCGGGCATAATCCATCATCTCTACACAATCCACGCCATCAAATGTTTCAGGGTCTTCACTCAGTTCTTTACAGGCATTCAAAAAGATGGATGGCTGATAGTTGGCAGGCCTTGGGATGGTCATGTCTGCATCAGGGCCAAAATCTTTCAGTGTTGCTGTATAGGTGAGATCCTGAATTGCACTATTGCCATGTGTGGGTGCTATCTCTTCACCGGTTCTGCTTTTGGGGTCAAGCCCGATAAAATAATCAGCACCTGAACGTGCCATTAAATCGCCATATTCGGTTGCATCAATACTGATAGTTGCTTCAACCCGAAGCCTGTTTCCATCCATATCAAAAAAAGTAGCACCGGTAACCCGGTTACCTTCCATGATGGCCTCATCAATATAAAACCCATGAACTCTCCGGATGTTCGGATAATTATCCATCATTTCATTCAGAATTCGGTTGCCCACATGCGGTTCAAACAGTGTGTGGCTGATCCACCCTGTAGCCAGCGCCTCAGCGCCTCCATAGTATTCCCTAAGTTTTTCACGGAATTCTCCCCAAATGCCGGATGGCAGGTTATGATTGCCATCTGTTGCACTAACACCGGCAGCAGTCAGCATACCCCCAAGCCACGGAGAGGGTTCAACTACCACTACATCAACACCATCTCTTGCCGCCTGTATTGCAGCTGAGGTTCCGCTTGCACCCCCACCGGCTACTAGCAGATCGGTTTGAATAATCTGCTCATATCCATCTTCATTTTGATAATTACATGCGGATAAAAGAAGCAATGTTAGAGATAAAAGAGTAAATGAGATAATCTGTCTGAGGTAATTCATTTGTTTAGAAGAGAGTTGGTTTTTTGCAATGTCAATAAACTTGAATATTTACGCGAATCCAAGTTTACAGAAGATTGTTAAAAAAATGAAAAAACATTCACACAGAGCTTAATTGGTTGAGTAATGCAATAATTTAGGTTTAATTAGTGAGTGTAAACTTTTATAAAAATTATTGAATTATGATTCAATTGATACAAAACGCTATGAAAATGATTCTGCCCGTTTTACTACTATTCCCGATGATTGCTTGCTCTGAAAGTATTGAAATCAGCCCGGAAGTTAACAACAATGATAATGGAAAAGAGTATGAATTCAGTTCAAACTTCTACTTTCCTTTGCCGGATGAAGTTGGTGAAATACATCAATCTGAAGAACTGAACTTCCAGATTCAAACCGTAATTAGCGGCCTGAATATTGCTTGGGGAATGGCATTTTTACCCGATGGCACCATGCTAATCACAGAGAGAGATGGCACCTTGCGGCTCGTTAAAGAAGGGCGGCTTGTTAGCGATCCTGTTGGTGGCGTGCCTGAAGTGTACGCTCGCGGCCAGGGTGGGCTTCTTGACATAGTACTTCATCCCGATTATGAGGAGAACGGTTGGATCTACATGAGTTACTCTAAGCCCGGTTCCGGTGGCGGTAATACAGCAATTATGAGAGCGCAGTTTGATGCGGACTCTCACTCCCTCACCAACGTTGAGGATGTGTATGTGGGGCAGCCATTCACTACAGCCCGCCATCACTTTGGCAGCCGCATTGTGTTTGATCCTGAAGGTTACATGTACTTTTCTATTGGTGATCGTGGTGCAATGAACACCGCTCAGGATATCAGTAACTCTCACGGAAATCTTTTCAGGTTGCATGATGACGGATCGGTGCCTCAGGATAACCCTTTTGTGGGCCGCGATGGGCTGGATGAGATTTATGCATACGGCCTCAGAAATATTCAGGGAATGGCCGTACACCCGGAAACGGGAGTTGTCTGGAGTAACCTGCATGGCCCAAGAGGTGGTGATGAGCTGAACGTGCATAACAAGCCGGGTGCAAATTATGGCTGGCCTGAAATTACGTATGGAATTAACTATAACGGTACCATCATAACGGAACATACCGAAAAAGAGGGTATGGAGCAGCCTGTGATGCACTGGACGCCATCCATAGCCCCATCGGGTATGACGTTCGTTACCAGCGATAAATATCCCGGATGGCAGGGCGATGCTCTGAATGGTGCACTGGCATTCCAGTTGATCTCAAGAATTGTTTTGGATGGCGAAGAGTACGTACATGAAGAACGAATTCTGGAGGGAATAGGCCGCATACGTGACGTTAGAGAAGCCCCGGATGGTTACATCTACTTTAGCAACGAATCGAACGGTACAATAAGCAGGATTCTGCCTGTGGATTAATTTACAACTCTTTATCAAATCTGAATTGAACGAAAGCCCTGATACTGATCGGGGCTTTTATTTTTTGGGATCGAATAGCGCGGTATTGTATTCAAATCAGCTATTCAACTGAACACCACTCTCTTTAAGTGCTTTCTCAAGCAACTCTTTTTCCCATTTTGCACCTCCTTTATCGTAGCTGTTGTTTAATGCTTTGAAAGCCTGCTCAGATATAGTTTTTGCAGAATCAAACTCTCCCTTTTTTAGCAAAAGAATCGTTTCTACCCGTTTTAATGTCCCCTTTTCGCTGTATCCTTTTTTCCCTTTTTCAAAGTATAGTTCTGCCGTTTCAATGTTATTGTTGTAGTATGCTTCAAAAAAGGATTTTTCGAGAAAAATACTTGGGTTCAATAATTCATTTTTTGCCTCTTTGGCGGTAGCTGAAAGCTCGTTGATGATTTCTCCTGCTTTCTCAACTTCATCTTTATCTAATAAGTGAGTGTAAGTGAAGAGTTTTGCTATGATGGAATTACTGCTTTTCTGTTCATTAATAGCTCTCTTTAATTTTGCAAGAATTTCTGCATCGTAATCTCTTGGACGGGTGCCATTAAATGTTGATGTGTACAACTGCATTACATACTGCTTTATCAACGCTTTTTTCCCGCCTCTAAGCAAATCTTTCAGATGGGTGCCATCTGTTTCGAGGCCATTCTCTTCATCAGGAAATAGTGCAGTGGCACCAACACCCAGGCTGATTACAGCTGTAAGCCATGAAAAATAGATTATGGAATTCGCAGCTCCTTCTGCTCCATAAACAGAATTAACCGTGAAAGCGACAGCCGCAAGAATAATGAAAAACAGGAAAGAACCTATTGGCCCACCTGCTATAAACCAGGCATATTCTGATCTGTTGAATGTTTTGGAGGTAGGCACCATCAAAGCAAGCCCTCCGGCTACGTTGAGGTTTAGATTTAATCCCGGCCTGAGGCCATTATCTGTTTTTTCCACTTTAAAAGGCCCAACAGTAAACATGTAAAACTTAAATTTGTGAATAATCCCGGCAGTCAAATGTCCGAGTTCATGGGCAAATACAGATAGGAAAAGAGCCGCTATTACTGCAAGTATCGATACCGGCCAGGAGGGAAGTACTAATTCAAAGCTGTCGCGCACTAATAAGTAGAGCAGCACGGAGCCTGCACCCACAAACATTGCAGTTACTAAAAGAAAGATTTTTTTCCAGTTAACCGCGGCCATTTACAATTATCTAAAGAACAATTTTGAATGCATGAATTAATCTAACTCCTTAATAGCGGTAGCCAGTTCCTGCAGCGATTTCTTCGCATCACCGAAAAACATCTGATTCTTATCGCTGTAAAACAGGTCGTTTTCAATTCCTGCATACCCGGTACTCATACTTCGTTTGAATACAATGGTGCGTTTTGCTTCATCCACATTTAAAATCGGCATGCCGTAGATAGGGCTGCCGGGAGTGGTTTTTGCTGCCGGATTCACAACATCATTCGCGCCAATAATCAGCACCACATCTGTTGAGGCAAATTCGGGGTTGATCTCGTCCATATCGTAGAGCTGATCGTAAGGTACATCTGCCTCAGCAAGCAGAACGTTCATGTGTCCGGGCATGCGTCCAGCTACCGGATGGATTCCATACTTTACTGTAACACCACGCTCTTCGAGGAGATTAGCCACCTCCTTGAGCACATGCTGCGCCTGGGCTACCGCAAGGCCATAACCGGGAGTAACCACAACCTTTTTAGCATACGCGCACTGAATAGCTGCATCATCAGCGGAGGTTTGCTGAATACTCTTGTCGCCCACAGTGCCGGTTTGGGCGGGGTCATCCGATCCACCAAATGCCCCGAACAGCACATTGGGGAGGGTTCGGTTCATTGCCTTACACATAATGTTGGTCAAAATCAGGCCGGCAGCACCCACAAGCGCACCACTGATAATGAGAAGGTTATTCCCGAGCACAAAACCTGCCATAGACGCCGCAATACCGGAGTAGGAGTTGAGAAGTGAAATTACCACCGGCATATCCGCTCCGCCAATTGGGAGTACAGTAAAGGCCCCGATCAACAGTGCCAGCCCAAACAGCGACCAGAAAACGAGCTGATATTCAGGATCTATAGTGAACCAGCCCACAAGCCCAAGTGCCACAAAGGTGAGCACAAGATTGATGATATTTTGCCCGGGCAGTGCAATTCTCCCGCCGGGAATAAAGCCTTTCAGCTTCCCGAACGCGATAAAACTTCCTGTAAAGGTGATGGAACCAATCAAAATACTCAGTCCGGTTGTTACCAGGGCCTGGGTTTCGAAAAGGGTGGGATCTAGCCGTGTGAATTCGCCCCATGCTACAAGTGCCGAAGCACCGCCCCCAAACCCATTAAAGATAGCAACCATTTCGGGCATGGCAGTCATCTGCACCTTTTTGGCGGCTATTGCACCTAACAGTGCTCCGATTACAACACCGGCAATAATAAATTCAAAACTGACAATCTCTCGGTCGAAGAGGGTAACCACAACGCCAAGCAGCATACCGAAAGAGGCCATCTGGTTGCCGGAACGTGCTGTTGCGGGCGACCCAAGGCGCTTTATCCCAACAATAAAAAAGCCCGTTGCTATCAGGTAAATCAGCTGTATGGTTGTTGGTATATACGCCTGTAAAAACTCAGGTAGAAACTGGCTCATTTATCATCCTCCTTTTTCTTGAACATCTCGAGCATTCTGTCGGTAACCATAAATCCGCCAACCACATTTATAGTGGCAAAAATAATGGCGGCAAAGCCAATCCACTGTGCATAAACGCTTTCAGAGCCACCGGCAATAATTAAAGCACCAATCAGTGTGATGCCGGATATAGCGTTCGCGCCCGACATAAGCGGGGTGTGTAGCGTTGGCGGCACTTTTGAGATGAGTTCAAAGCCAACAAAAGAGGCTAGAACAAAAATAAAGAGGTTAAAAATGAGGTCTTCCATGGTAGCAGGGTGTGGTTATAAATACTTTTTTTGATTCAATGTTGAAACCGTAAGCATCTAAGCCATCAGGCAAAAGAGCTCTACTTTAAATTCTCTTTTACAAATGGCGAAATCAGTTCCCCATTGTGCGTTACGGTTGCGTTAGCTATGATTTCATCTTCAAAATCGAGATTAGCTTTCCCATCTTTAATCAACAGAGAAAGCAGAGAGAGAATATTTTTGGAGTAGAGTTTGCTGGCATGAAAAGCCAGTGTTGAGGGGATGTTCAGCGGCCCCATAACTGCCACTCCGTTGTGATAATACGTTTCGCCGGGCTTGGTTACTTCGCAGTTACCGCCCTGCTCTGCGGCGATGTCAACAATTACGGAACCGGCCTTCATATCCTCAACCATCGCTTTTGTTATCAGAAGCGGTGCAGGCCTGCCGGGTATCAGGGCGGTGGTAATTACAATATCCGATTTTTTAACATGCTCGTGTATAACTTCCCGCTGCTTCTCCTTATTTCTGTCGGAAAGTTCTTTGGCGTAGCCGCCTTTCGATTCGGTTTCATCCTCCTCAACGGGTACATCAACAAATTTAGCGCCAAGGCTCTCTACCTGTTCTTTTACAACCGGACGCACATCGAATGCTTCAACAACAGCACCTAAACGCTTGGCAGTGGCAATTGCCTGAAGCCCTGCAACGCCTGCGCCAAGAACCAGTACCTTTGCGGGTGGTATTGTTCCGGCAGCCGTCATCATCATAGGCAGGTATTTATCGAGGTGGCCGGCACCAAGCAGGGCAGCTTTGTAGCCTGCAATATTACTCATGGAAGAGAGCGCGTCCATAGACTGGGCACGGCTAATTCTCGGGATGGTATCCATCGCCAGGCCGGTTATTTGCTGCTTTTTGAGCAGCTCGATGTATGGCTTGTTCTGAAGTGGCCAGATAAAAGAGGTGAGAAGCGTGCCGGGTTTGAGCTGTTTTACAGTCTCTTCATCCGGTGCCTGAACGGCAAGCAGCATATCACAAGCGGACAAAATGGATTTTCTGTCCTTCCCTATTTCTGCTCCGGCTGCGGTGTAATCATCATCAGAATAGCTTGATGCTAATCCTGCTCCGGTTTCTATGGTGACACTCAAACCGAGTGAACCCAATTTTTCTACGCCTTCCGGTGTAAGCGCAACCCGCGCTTCGCCTTTGGCTAATTCTTTGCAAACTCCAACTTTCAAAATTTCCTCCATTCTCATGCTTTTGCTAAACATAGCGAATTTTAAGGTTTTTGCAACTCTTGTGGCAATTTGGAAGCGATTTTAATTTAAAATAACCTCAAAACTAATACTCAGGCTATAGAATTGATAGAGAATATTGACCAAATCGTGCCACTATTTTTCTTACATTACTAACAAATAAACAGAAAAAAATATCTAATAAAAAAATGGAAGATATAGCAGAAAAAACATTCGATGTGGTGATTATAGGCAGCGGGCCTGCCGGCTTAACTGCAGCTCTCTACGCCGCACGTGCCGACCTCAACCCAATTGTATTTGAAGGCCCCGAACCGGGTGGCCAGTTAATGCAAACTACCGATGTGGAGAACTATCCCGGCTACCCCGATGGCGTGATGGGGCCCAAAATGATGGAGGATTTCAGAAAACAGGCAACGCGTTTTGGCGCAGATTGCCGGTACGGCTACGTAACCGATATCGATTTTGAGAAACGCCCGTACAAACTCACAGTTGATGAAGAAACCACTATTTTTGCAAAAACAATCATCATATCAACAGGTGCTTCGGCCATGTGGCTTGACCTGCCGAGTGAGCAGAGGCTTCGCGGAAAAGGTGTAAGTGCCTGCGCTACGTGTGATGGTGCATTTTTCAGAAACGAACACGTAGTAATTGTTGGCGGTGGAGATACAGCTATGGAAGAGGCTCTTTTTCTCACCAAGTTTGCGAGCAAAGTATCGGTTATTCACCGGCGTGATGAGTTAAGAGCATCAAAAGCGATGCAGAACCGTGCATTTGCAAATGAGAAGATCGAGTTCATCTGGGATTCTGAATTGCAGGAAGTTCTGGGTGATCAGGTTGTGAAAGGCGTGAGAGTAAAAAACAGAAAAACCGGCGAGGAAACTGTTCTTGAGGATGTGACCGGTGTTTTCATAGCTATTGGCCACAAGCCTAATACCGATCTGTTTAAGGGTGTGCTTACAATGGATGATGTGGGTTACATTCAAACCAAAGGGCAGTCAACCAAAACAGACTTGCCGGGAGTTTTTGCCTGTGGCGATGCGATGGATGCTGTTTACAGACAGGCAGTTACCGCAGCGGGAACCGGTTGCCGCGCTGCCCTGGATGCCGAACGGTTTCTCGCAGATCACGAGAGTGAAGAGGTGATTGCTCAGAGCCATTGGAAGTAGGGAGTAAGAATTAGCACAGTTTGAGAGGCAGGCAACTTTAGGGTTGTCTGCCTTTTTTTTTATTTCTCCTCCGGTTTGTTGCTCTCATCATCTTCATCAACTTCCTTTATCTCGATAACCTCCGCTTTTACTTCGTATTCGTCCTCTTTCTCCTCGGGATCTAACTCGCGTTCAACCAGAACGGTAACGTCATTCGCCATGAGAACAATGGTGGTTAGGGCTGTTAGAATAGGCGCGTAAATTACAAAAAAGGCAGCACCGGCAGCGCCAATAGTGAGCTGACTCTCAAACAGTGTTTTCCCGCTTTTGTTTTTGATGTACACCCGGCGCGCATTTCCTTCGCGGATCAGTTTTTTTACCTGCGCGATAATTTCCTCGAGTGTTCCGCCTATTTCCTGAAGAATTGTTTTGTTTGATGTTTCCATAGCTAAGTTTTTTTAAAAATTTCTGTAAGGAATTGCCTGTTTCTGGTTCATACTACGAGAAGACACTAACAAAAGATACGGAATGAACCATGCTTTCAAGAGTTTTTTGTGCATCAACCATTGGCGTTGATGCAAGATTGATTGAAGTTGAAGTGAACATGAGCGGCGGTGTGCCAAAATATTTTCTGGTTGGGCTGCCCGATCGTGCGGTGAGTGAATCGAAAGACAGAATTGATGCCGCCCTGAAAAATGCCGGCGCACATTTCCCGCGGGGAAAAATAACGGTTAATCTCGCTCCTGCAGATTTGCCAAAAGAGGGCAGCGCATTCGATCTGCCCATAGCAGTAAGCCTGCTGGCTGTATCCGGGCAGATTGAGACGGATAAACTTGAAAAATCGCTCATTCTCGGTGAGCTGGCGTTGGATGGCAAATTGCGCCCTGTAAAAGGCGTGCTGCCAATGGCTGTAGAAGCCCGAAACCGTGGCTTGGAGTATGTTCTGGTTCCCGAAAAAAATGGAGCCGAAGCTGCTGTGGTTGACGGAATACGCGTCATTGCGTTTGAAGATCTTAAGCAGGTGATGGAGTGGCTGCATGATGAGAGCACCCTCGACCCCGTGCAAGTTGATTTGAAATCCATATTCAGGCTAAATGGCCAAACCGAAATTCTTGATTTTGAGGATGTGCGCGGGCAGGAGAATGTAAAACGCGCATTGGAGGTTGCCGCGGCCGGTGGGCATAACGTAATTATGGTGGGGCCGCCGGGATCAGGTAAAACCATGATGGCACGAAGAATCCCCACAATTCTCCCTCCATTAACACTGGATGAAGCCCTTGAAACCACCAAAATCCATTCGGTGGCCGGGCTTGTGGAGCCGGGAAAATCACTGGTTACCAACAGGCCGTTCAGAAGCCCGCATCATACAGTTTCTGATGTTGCACTGGTAGGCGGTGGAAGTATTCCCATGCCGGGGGAGATTTCCATGGCGCATAATGGCGTGCTGTTTCTCGATGAACTACCGGAGTTTAAACGAAGCGCCCTCGAGGTGATGCGGCAGCCACTTGAGGATGGCTCGGTAAGTATATCCCGTGCGCGAATGAGTGTGAATTACCCCAGCAGAATTATGCTGGTGGCGTCGATGAACCCGTCACCAACCGGCGATTGGTACGACCCTTCGGATGAGCACGGCTCAACCAACATCCAGATGCAGCGGTATCTCAGCAAAATAAGCGGCCCGCTGCTCGACCGCATCGATCTTCATGTGGATGTAGATAAAGTCAGTTTTGATGAGTTGTCTGCCAAGAGTAAGGGAGAAAGTTCGGCTGAAATCAGAGAACGGGTAATTGAGGCGCGGGAAATTCAGAGCCTTCGCTTTATGGGAATGAATGGGGTGTACTGCAATGCGCAGATGAATACCAAGTTGGCACGCAAAATCTGCAGGATTGACCAAGCAGGTGAAACCATGCTGAAGAAAGCGATGAATTCGCTTGGGTTGTCAGCCCGCGCTTTCGACAGAATTTTGAAAGTTTCCAGAACCATCGCCGACCTCGACAAGAGCGAGGGCATTCAATCAAATCACATCGCCGAAGCTATCCAATACCGCAGCCTCGACAGAGAAGGGTGGTTGGGGTAGTTATAAGATCAGAATTAACAGTGTTTATCTTATTTGAGTAAAGATTGGTGTAATAAAATTTCTGGGCTACAATCTGCACTCAAAATCTTGGCATAGCATTTAGGAAAAGTAGTTGAGCACAAAGAGGTCAACTAAGAAGTGCTACTCTACCAAAAAAATGATATAAATACCGATAAGAATGAAGTGCCGTGAGGCACGCCAAACATCGTAGCCTCCGGTTTTCGCAATGCGATCCCTTTGGGGTAACCGGAGGAATTAGAAAATAGCACCCCAAATTAAGTGCCATCGGCACGAATCCAAATCTTTGACCGGCCGGAACAATTTTTGCATGCATGTGTAAGAGATAAAAAAAGAAAAAATGGACAGCAACTATCAATCATATTACAGAGGCAACTGGATTTTCACCCTTCCGTTTATCCTGTTGCTGCTTTATCTCTTCTTGTGAGATTACACCCTTTCAATAAGCCAATTGGGCGTTAGTTTGATGATCCAGGCAATGAGCCTCCAGCGCCTGGTTACGTACGAATACGCTTTTCTCTTTTCGATATCGGTTAGCATCTGTTTTACGGCTTTCTCCGTATCGGCCACCCAGAACATCCCTTTCTTGCCATCCGTCATTTCGCTCTCAACAAAACCGGGTTTGCAATCTGTTATGGCGATATCAATATTTGATGTATAGCACCGGTTTCGGTAAGCCTGCATAAATGTTGAGATGTACGCTTTGGACGCTGCATAAGGTGCATTTCTTGCAGAACCAAATAGCGCGGCTATGGACGAAATACCCACGATGTGCCCACGTCCTGTTTTCCTGAAATACTGGAATGCTTCGCCAAACAGCTGCACAAATCCCTTCACATTAACATCTGTAATCTCCTGTTCCATTGATACGATGGACGCAGCAGGTGCATTGGCAATTCCTGCATTCAGAACAATAATATCCATGCCACCCATCTCTTCAATCAGAGAGTGTAGTTTTTCAGAGGCATCATCAAAATCAGTTACATCCATCTGGCGGAAGAAAAAGTCCTCTCCGAGCTCTTCTTTCATTGAAATCAGCCTCTCTTCTCTTCGGCCGGTTCCGGCTACTAAGTACCCTTTTTTGATGGCTTGCCGAGCCAATGATGCCCCGATGCCCGAAGTGGCACCTATTATAATCATTCGTTTTTTCACGAATTCAGCCCTTTATCTGCGTTTTTAGGAGTTAATGTGCACAGGCTGCAGCTGCGGGTACTGATACTTTAAATACTCATATCCACCAAAAAGCACAGCTGAGTAGATTACATTACCGGCGAGTGTGTTATGGAAAAACGGTATGGCAGCTGTGTAGCACATCACCAGGCCTTCGAAGGTAAGCGGGTACATAGGGCTGTGAATCCATACACCAAAATTGCTGATGATGAAAAATATAAGAGACGCTCCGATTGCACCACCTAATACTCGCCCAACAGTAACTTTTTTAAGGAGATAATATCCCAGAAGTACAATAAGAGCCATACTTCCGTAAAGGTAAACAAACCCACCTGTAAGCCATGCAAAACCATCGTAATATGCACTGTATACGATGTTATTGAGGAGAAGGTCACTCAGAAAAAGCGCGATTATTGGTACAAGAAGTGCCCATTTTTTGTCTGTGAAATAGGCTGCGCCAAATAGTGCTATAGCGCCTAATGGTGTAAAGTTATATGCATGCGGCAGAAGCCGTGAAAGTGCAGCAAAAACAATAAATCCGACAATTATATATACAGTTGTTTTCTTCATGAAGTGTGGTTCTTTGAATTTAGTCTGTAAATATAAGGGATGATCATCAAAAGTGTGAGCCGGATTTTATAAAAAGAAAAAGCCATACTTCGTCAAAAGCATGGCTTTTAAATGATGAGAGAATTGGTTTAGTTCGATGCAAGAAGCTCGAGATTCAAACGGATGTTTACACGGTCGCCTACTACAGCTGTAGCCGCCCAATCGCCAACACCAACGCCGTAGTCTGATCTCATGAGTTGGGCATCAGCTACGATACCGGCAACCAGCGTATTTTCGCGCATTGGGTGCTCCATTACGCCAAGAAGTTCGAAAGGAAGTTCAAAGTCGAGTGTAACGTCGCGGATTGTTAACTCGCCAATTGCTACGAACTGGTTGTCTCCACGGCTCTCAATGCTGTGACTCACAAAACGAATTGCCGGCCATTCGGATGTATTGAAGAAATCGCCTGATTTAAGGTGATTGTCACGTCTTTCATTTCGTGTGTTTACACTCTCAACGGGGATGGTTACATCTATACGGCTGCCTTCAAGATTTTCCGGGTCGAAATGTACTTCCGCTTCGTAGTCATCGAATGAGCCATCTACAGGCGTGAAAAAGTGATTGATGGTAAAATTGATGGCACTATGCGATTTATCAATTTGCCATGCTGTTGCAGCATTATCGTTATCGGTTGCAAATGCATTACCTGCAAATGCAATGAGTGAAATAAGAGTGATGATTAATGTTTGTTGAATTGTTTTCATGGGTATGATTTATGTTTGTTTTATGAATTACTTCGACATTAAACCATCAAGATGCCTGTAGCGTTCACCAATTAGATAGGCTTCTGAAATCTGAAATCAACTATCTTTTTCAGTAAACGTAGTGGTGATCAATAAACATCATCCGGAGAAATCACAAACCGCCATAGCTTTTTCGCATCATCACCGGCATAATCAACGCCAATTCTTGGGGTGGCTTCGATTCGTTTAGGGTTAACCTTCAGGTTGCGATCCTCAATCCACACCGGAGATTCGAAAAGGCTGCAACCATTCAGGTTGGTGTTAATACCAAGAGCCTGAGTCAGCTTACCGGGGCCATCCGTAAGATTTCTTTCATTTTTGATATTTCTTCTCTTAATGATCTCTTGCTTGCCATCTAACGGATAGATTGCCCGAATCAGAACCGCATCAGCCAACCCATTAACATTCGTAACTACATTAAACAGATGGTGAATGCCGTAGCAAAGGTAGATATAAGCGTGGCCGGGATCACCATACATCACCTCTGTTCTGTTTGTGCGCAAGCCGTTATTGGCATGGCACGCTTTATCGTTTCTGCCGCAGTAGGCTTCTGTTTCGAGAATTATTCCTGAAGTAAATGTGCCGTCGATATTACTGCAGAGAACTTTTCCAAGCAGTTTTCTGCTAACATCCACCACGCTGGGGTTGTTGTAAAAAGCAGGTGAGAGAAGATCGGCTGTACGAGGTGAACGCATCAGGAAATAGCGGTATAGGGATTTTTTTCTATTGCGGGTGTCTGTTCCAGAAATACCTCCTGATAGGCTCGCGCGAGAACAGAGGTAAATACAAATAGAAATGCAGAGTAAAATGCCCAGAAACTCAAAATGATGAGCGCAGCATACCCCTGATAGAAAAACTGGTAAGCAGTAAATGCATACTCCAGGTAAATGCTAACACCATACTTTGCAACCTCAAACAGAACCGTGTAGGAAGTTGCAGCGATCAAAGCCACACGGTTGTTGAGCCGTTTCTCACTGATGTAGCGATAGATCGCAAAAAAGAGCAGAAATGTGAAAAGAGTTGGGATGAAGCCCGTAAGCCAGTCGGAAATCCAGGAGAGTTCAATCACAATTTCGGTGTATGGTATGGCGTACTCATCAAAAGAGAAAAATGAGATAAGTGATATGGCCATCGTAAAAAAGATGAAAACACCTCCCACAATGCCAAAGGCAAAGAAGTTGTATACAAGCTCCATAACCGGGCTTTTTCTGTCCTGAATATCAAATACTTTAAAGAGAACATGCTTCAATGTATGGAACAGGCCCTGAGCGAAGATCATCAGAAAAATAAGGCCCACGATACCAAAAACCTGCCTTACTCCAACCAGTGGCTCAATTAATGCTTCCAGTGTAATGGCACCTTCAATAACATCCCCTGTTTGCGATTCGAACGTGAACGACGGAAACAGTTCTCTTCCGTAGCGTAAAAGTTCATTGAAAGCCGCTTCTGTTGAGAGAATGTAACCCAGAATGGAAATCAGGATTAATGTAAAGGGTATGGCACAGATAAAAAGATTAAACGTAATGGCTGATGCGTTGAAAAAAAGATCTTTTTCACGAAGAAGAGCCAGTAGCTTTCGCCCAAAAAGGGTAATGTTATTTGATTCTTTGGTGGCCATGAAGGTTTGAAAATAGCCTGATCTCTCAATAATCCCAAAACGCGTATGTTATGATGATTGCAAACCGGGCATGCCGAAAGTTGCTGATTAGGCAATTTGCCGGTAGGGAAAGCTCTCATCAAATATTTATATTAAAGCTATGCAAAAAATTAAAGAAATAGCAGAAGCCGATGTATTTGATCAATCGCTTTACATGCCCGGCATATCTTTAGATTGTGTGATTTTCGGCTACCATGAAAGAGAGCTCAAAATTCTGGTTTCAAAGTATAAAAACACAAACCTTCACGCTCTGCCGGGTGGTTTTATAAAGAAGGATGAAGATGCGGATGAGGCTGCTCTTAGGGTACTTTCTGAGCGTACCGGCTTGGATAATATTTTTTTAAATCAGTTTTATACTTTTGGCGAGAAAGACAGGGCTAACCCCGAGCCTTTGAAGCAGGTTATGCAAGCAAATGAAGTGCCATTTGATGATACTCACTGGATGCTTCAGCGGTTTATTTCCATTGGGTATTACGCCCTGATCAATTACAAACGGGCAGAGCCTAAGCCTGATTATTTTTCAGAAAGCTGTTCCTGGTACGAACTTGATGAACTCCCGGAGATGATGCAGGATCACAATCTAATCGTAGAAAAAGCACTTGAAACCCTGCGTAGAAATATCGACAGAAAGTTTATAGGCACCAACCTGCTGCATGATCAGTTCACCATGGGGGATATTCAAAAACTTCACGAAACCATTCTTGGGGAGCAATTGAACCGAACGGCATTTCACAGGAAAATGCTAAACTCTGGCCTGCTGAAGCGGGTAGGCAAAAAGAAAACCGGTGGATCTCACAGAGCCCCCTATTTATATGTATTTCATTCTGATGATGAGTAAACCAATCAACAAACAGAAGCATCGAATTTTCAGTAAAGATGATGACAGCCTGCAATGAGTAAAAAAAAGCAGACACCGCTGATGCGGCAATATTTTGATATTAAAGAGAAACATCCCGGCACTATTCTGCTGTTCAGGGTGGGGGATTTCTACGAAACGTTTTCTGAAGATGCCATTCTGATTAGCAGTGAACTGGGTATTACGCTCACCAAACGGAATAATGGCGGCGACCAAACCCCGCTCGCAGGCTTTCCCTACCATTCGTTAGATACGTACCTCCCAAAGCTGGTTAAGCGCGGGTTCAGGGTTGCGATTTGTGAGCAGACTGAAAACCCCGAAGAGGCAAAAAAAGCCGGAAAAAAAATTGTAAACCGCGAGGTAACCGAGATCACCACACCCGGCGTTACCATGTCGGACAAGCTGCTTGACCACAAACGGAACAACTATATTGTTTCAATTTTTTGGGCAGGTGGTACAGCAGGTATTGCATTTTCTGACATCTCAACCGGAGAGTTTGCCCTTAGCCAGATCTCGAAAACAGAAACGGATTCTCTTTTACAGGCGCTGCAGCCATCAGAAATTCTGCTCCAAAAGAAGTACAAAAATAACCTGCCCAATGGGTTATCTGCCTACAACATCACGTTTATTGATGATTGGGTTTATGAGGGCGATTATGGCTACAAACTGCTAACCGGCCATTTCAAAACCCATTCACTGAAAGGTTTTGGCGTTGAAGAGCTTGAAATAGCGCATACCGCGGCGGGCACGCTTCTGCACTATATGCAGGAGACACAAAAATCATCACTGGGGCATCTGCGCAGGTTATATGCGTACGAAAGTGCGGATTATATGGCGCTGGACGGATCAACCAAACGAAACCTTGAGCTCACTGCATCCATGCAGGAGGGCGGTACAGAGGGAACGCTGGTATCCATCATGGATGATACGGTTACCGCGATGGGAGGGCGTTTATTGAGGAAGTGGATTATGCGTCCGCTCAAAAAAGTAAAGCAAATTGAAGAGCGGCTCAATGCCGTTGACTGGCTCTATCACAATCACGAAAGACGAAATGAGCTGCGTGATGAGATGGATCAAATTGGTGATTTGGAACGGCTCATCAGCCGGATAAGTGTGGGGCGGGCCAATGCGCGCGACCTCAAGCAGCTGCAGCTATCGCTTGCCCAGATACCGAGGGTGAAAATTCAGATCAATCAAACAGAAAGTTCTCTCATTGCAAAGTTGAATGACAACCTGAAACTTCTGCTCGATGTGCAGGGCCGAATTTCAAATGCACTTACAGAAGAACCCCCTGCTTCCATACGGGATGGCGGGATGTTTGCTGAGGGATTCAATGAAGATCTTGATGAGCTGCGGGAAATTGCACGGAATGGGAAAAAATATATCGCTCGAATAAAAGATCAGCTTGCGAAAGAGTCGGGCATTCCATCGCTGAAAATCGGGTATAACAAGGTATTTGGATACTATATAGAAGTTACCAACACCCATAAAAATAAAGTGCCGGAGCACTTCATCAGAAAGCAGACACTGGTTAACTCGGAGAGATACATCACGCCTGAACTAAAAGAGGTGGAAGAAAAAGTTCTCTCGGCAGAGGATAAAAGCAAAATGCTTGAGGGCGAACTGTTTGAAGAGCTAAGGCTCTACGTTGCCGAATTTGCAGATGATGTTCAGCAAATTGCACAAGCTTTGTCTCACCTCGACTGCATTCAGAGTTTTGCTGAGGTTGCCTTCCGCAATAATTATGTGCGTCCGGAAATAACCATATCTGATGTAATTGATGTAAAAAAAGGGCGCCATCCCGTTGTGGAAAAAACACTGGCTGCCGGTGAGCCCTTTATCCCAAATGATATCTATCTGGATAACAGCGAGCATCAGATTCTCATCATCACCGGCCCAAACATGGCCGGTAAGAGTATTATTCTGCGGCAGACCGGCTTGCTTGTGCTGATGGCACAGCTGGGCTCTTTTGTGCCGGCAGAGAAGGCTTCCATCGGTATCGTAGATAAAATTTTTACCCGCGTGGGGGCATCCGATAACCTTGCAGCCGGTGAAAGTACATTTTTGGTTGAGATGAACGAGGCCGCAAATATTCTAAACAACGCAACACCAAAATCACTGATTCTTCTTGATGAAGTTGGCCGGGGTACCAGTACGTTTGATGGGCTGAGCATTGCGTGGGCACTCTCAGAATATCTTCACAATCAACCCGAAGTGGCTGCTAAAACACTTTTTGCCACCCACTACCATGAGCTGAACGAGCTGGAGAGCCGTTACGAACGCATCAAAAATTTCAATGTGCAGGTGAAAGAACATGACGGTAAGGTGATCTTTCTGCGGAAAATGGTTCGAGGTGGTGCCGACCACAGCTATGGAATACAGGTGGCAAATATGGCAGGCCTTCCGCAGGTGGTTATCAACAGGGCGAAGGAGATTCTTGCAAACCTTGAAAGCCATACCCTGGATGTAAGCCATGAAGGCAATGGAACCATCAAACAGACTGCATCAAAAAAAGAAGCTGCCCGCAAAGCTGTACAGCAGATTGAAAGCCAGGAGAGGCTTCCTCAGATGACTCTTTTTGATACTCATATAGACCCAAATGTGGAGACAGTACTCAATAAACTGGAAGCCTGCGATCCCGAACGGATGACACCCATCGAAGCACTGCTGCTGATCAGTGAATTAAAGAGGCTTGTGAAGAAGTAGGTTTTAGGTAATTATCCGGATGATAAGTTCAATACACGTAAAACTTTGAAATCAATTATTGCAGTAAAGCTTTTAGTTAGGTAAACTAAATGAATGCTCAATGTGCTAAGAGAGCATCGTAAGGGGATAATTAACCATTTATAAATGTTTAACAGTTAATCAAAACACCATCATTATGAAATACTCTCGTCGTTCTTTTTTAAAAACCTCAGGAGCGTTGGCATCAGGCCTTGCTTTGGGAAGCGTACCATTTTTAAAATCATGTGCTCCTGCAGGTAATGATTATAAACCATTTGGGATACAGCTTTATACACTTCGCCACGTGATAAACGATGATCCAGAAGGCGTAATCAGACAGGTTGCTGATTTTGGCTACAAACAGATTGAAAGCTATGAAGGCCAGCTCGGAATTTTCTGGGGAATGGGCAACACAGCCTTCAAGAGCTTTATTGATGATCTTGGCCTTACCATGGTTTCAACCCATGCCAACGTTTTCCAGGATTATGAGCGAAAAGTAGATGAGCTTGCTGAAATTGGCGTGCCATACATTGTTTGTCCATGGATTGGCCCGCAGGAATCGATTGATGCCTACAAGGAGATGGCAGAAAACTTCAACCGTTTTGGAGAAATTGCCAATAACGCCGGCGTAAAGTTTGCCTATCACAACCATGCCTATACATTTGAAGAGCTTGAGGGTGAAATTCCTCAGGAAGTGTTGATGGACGAAACCGATCCCGATCTTGTAGAGTATCAAATGGATATTTATTGGGTAGTTGCAGGCGGGCACGATCCTATTGAGTGGGCAAGAAAATATCCGGGCAGATTTACATCTTGCCATATTAAGGATCTGGCCACAGTTGACGGAGAAATGGAATCAGTAACCCTCGGAATGGGTACAATCGACTTCCCTTCTGTGCTTGATGCTGCAATAGAAAACGGAATGAAGTATTTGTTAGTAGAACAGGAAGCATACACCGGTACCACTCCGCTGGATGCCGTTCGCGACAATGCTGAGTTTATGAGAAGCCTCGAAATTATCAGAAGAGGATAATTCTCGTATTTATTGGTTTTAAAATTCTAAGCCTGTGAGAAAATGGATCACTCCGAAATCTCACAGGCTTTTTTTTGCCTAATTTTCTGTTTGGTTTTCTTACAAGCCTGCCTAACTTTTTACCCATGCAGCATTCAGCTAAACATATTGCCGATAGAATTCGCCTGATGATCTCCACCAAGCAGTTTCAGGTTGGGGAGCAGTTGCCATCCACACGCGAGCTGGGCAAGCAACTTGGAGCAAGTTTCCACACGGTTCGTAAAGCGTATCATAAACTTGCTGATGAGGGGATGATCGAGAGCGAACAAGGGCGCGGTTTCATCGTGATGCGCCAGAGCTCTGCACTGGATAAAACCGAACGCCTTGAGCTGGGAGCTGCCAAAATGCAGCAGCTACTTGAAGAGTTGATCGGTTTTGGGCTGGATGAGGCAGAGATCGAGGCCATTTTTGAAGAGCAGATAAACTTTATGGAGTGGCCCGATCGCATCCAAAGCATCGCTACAATTGGAGAAACAATAGAACTTGCAAAGATTTTGTCTGATTCAATCCAAAACCAGATCGGTGTTAAAAGTTCTACATTAAAATCGGATAATTACGATGAAGCGCTCAAGTACGAAGCACTTTTTGTGCCCATACACTTGATGAATGAATTCCGTGATTTAAGCGATTCTGTGCGTATCATGCCTGTTGTTTTTCATTACGATGCAGATGTACTTTTATCGATTATAGGCCGTGCAGGCATTGAGGCTATTGGCCTGGTTACCGCTGAGGAGGATTCAATCCCAAAAATAATCAGTGAACTGAAATCATTAATGCAATTTGAAGGAGCTTTCGTTGCCGGTGCTACCTATGGTAAATCGTTGCCGCTCTTTGTGCGAAACACCGACCTGATTGTGTACACCCCTGCAAGTGCCCGCCTGGTTGAAGCAAAAATTCCCGAAAGAAACCGCATTAAACTTGAGTACATCATCTCTGAAAAAAGTGCTGAAATGATACGATCGGAGCTGTGGGATCAGTGAGGGGCAAGGTTCAGGGCCCAGGGTTTCAGGTATAAGGAAGCTTGCACCCTGAGCCTTGAGCCTTGAGCCTTGAACCTAATGTCGTTTCCTTTTTACCTTTAGCTCCATATGAAATCCATCAAAAAATTACTTCATCAGGCGGCCGTTTCACTTGAAGCTGAGATAGAGACTGTTCGGGAAAAACCATCAACCGAAATTCTGTTTAATGGGCTGAAGGCCAAAACCGCACCGGCAGATTTTTTCGACTATAAATTTGAGTGTCATCAGCCCTCCATTCGTTTTGCTGAAGAGATTAAGGCAACAATTGCAGATAAAACTTTCACGGTTCACCCTGTTTCATTCGAAGATAACGAAGTGGTTTTGCGGTTTACGGAAGATGCAGGAACCGATATCCCAAATGTTCAGCTGGAGTGGGAAAACGATTTTGTTCTGAAACGCACGCTTTCTGAAATCATGAAACTTCAGGATCTGGATGATGGCGTTGAGCAGCGCCTGGAGCGGCTTTTTAAACCTACTGAAGCATCTATACCGTTTGAGGGCTCCATCGAAGAAGATGGTTTGCGAAATGAGGCCCAGCGAGATGCCATCGAAAAGGCGATGATGTGCCGCACACTATTTGTTTGGGGCCCTCCGGGAACAGGCAAAACAGATACATTGGGCTACATCATTGCCAACTATATTGCCGGTGGGAAGAAAGTGCTCTTTGCATCAAATACAAACCGTGCGGTAGATGTGGGCCTGCTGAGCGCATTGCATGCAATGAGTGTAATAGGGGTATCCATCAACCCGGAAAAAATAAGCCGTTTTGGTGATGCAGCGTTGAAGAATGGCCTGTTGGAAAACCATCTTTTTGATGTTCAGATTGAGGCTGCTATCAACAAACAGAAAGAGGAAGCGGGAGAGTGGATTGATCTGCTGAACAGGCGCGAAAAAGCACTGCGAGCAGTTGAAAAACGGCTGAAAAGCGGAAAACAGCCAACGGCCAATCAGGAAATGGAACTGAAACTGATTGATCAAAAAATCAAAGACGCAGGTGGGCTGGAGATTCTTGAAGATCGCATGGAAGAGCTGAGCACCGTGAATGAAAGAAAAGAGCTTTGGAAAAAACGTCTCGTGGCAACCACGCTCGCTAAAGTGTGTACCTCCGACCTGTTCCACGATCTGGATTTTGATGCCGTAGTGGTGGATGAAAGCTCTATGGCGAATCTGCCATACCTTATGGTTTTAGCTGCCCACGCAAAGTGGCACATGGTTGTGGTGGGCGACCCCATGCAGCTGCCACCCATAGCACTTACCGGAGAGCCAGAAGCGCGGGCGTTTTTGGAAAAAGATATTTTCACTACGGTATCCGGCGCTGAAACAGGCGAAGATCTCTTCTCCTGGCATGATGAAAACCCCGGCTTCACCTCATTTTTTGATACGCAATATCGCCTTGAATCGTCACTGGCGGACGTTATCAGCACTGTGTTCTACGAAGGCCGCCTCAAAACCGGGAAAGCTGCCTCAGAGTCTAATCTGCTTTCGTTGAACGACCGTGCTTTCCATTTGGTAAATACATCGAAATATGGCCCGTTCCTGTTACAAAAAGAGGGAGAAAGAGGCTTTAAGCCGATAAATAGTGTGCATCAGGAGGTGATTGAACGGTTACTTAAAAATATGGGCAACCGTGGTATTCTGATGGATCAGGTTGGGGTTATTGTTCCTTTCAGAAGCGTAGTTTACGATTTACGAAACAGGCTGTACGAAGCCGGTATCAGGAACGTAGAAGTTGGTACAATCCACACCTTTCAGGGGCGTGAGAAAGATTACATCATTTTTGATACGGTGATGAGCGGCGAACAACAACACGGCAGAATACGCCACTACTCTGTGCGTCCGCTGGATGAAGAAAAAAACGGATTGAGCGTCCCCCGCCTGCTGAATGTTGCATTTTCAAGAAGCAAAAAAGAGCTGGTTGTAATTGCAGATATGGATCATATCCAAAAAGTGTATGGGAATAAGTTTTTGGGCAGGCTGCTTAAGAGGATGGTTTGATAAAAATTGTGTGGTGTAAAAAAAGCCGGCTAATACTGTAAAGCAAAACGAAAATAAATAAAAAATCGAGAGATTTTTTGTAAGTAATTCATTATCTATCCCGTCCATAAACAACAAATTACTACAATATGGATGGAGAAACACTAACCTGGATTTTTGTGGTAGGCGGCATCATACTCATGCTGCTTGAATTAGCCCTGCCCGGAGGCGTTGCCTTCTTTCTGGGTATCAGTGGATTAGGCATTGGGGTATTGCGATTATTTGGCCTGTTGGGTGACCCTGTTTGGGCAATCACGGCATGGCTGCTTACATCCATCGGCCTGACGATTGCAATACGGCCATTTATCAAAAAGTATTTCAAATCAGAAACCTTCACCAAAATTGCGGATGAAGATTTTGAAGCGATGGATCAACTCGCAATGGTTGTAACCGACCTGAATGAAGAAGATAACAGCGGCCGAATCCGCTTTAATGGTGCAACGTGGAATGCCCGCTCCATGAAAGGGCGCATTCAGGCAGGCAGGGAAGTTACCATCAGATACAGAGAAAATACTACGTGGGTGGTTGAGGCTACAGACTCTTACGAACCCATGAATCAATCAACGAAACAAAAGGAGAAAAACTAATCATGTGGACGGCACTATTTATATTTATTGTATTTCTCTACTTCATTCTCACACGGTTGTTTATCATTGTGGAGATGAGAGAAGAGGTAATACAAGAGCGTTTGGGTAAATACAAAAAAACGTTAAAACCGGGATTTCACTTTTTGATACCGTTTGTTGACAGGGCTGCCTACCATCAGGAGATGCGCGAGCAGGTAATTGATGTACCCAGCCAAACCTGTATCACAAAAGATAATATTGAGGTTACGGTTGATGGCATTGCCTACCTGAAAGTGATGGACTCTCACAAAGCCAGTTATGGTATATCCAATTACAAAGCTGCTGCAATTAACCTGGCGCAAACCACAATGCGTAGTGAAATCGGTAAAATTTCGCTTGATGATACCTTCTCGGAGCGAGAAAAAATGAATGAGAACATTGTGCAGGAAATTGATAAGGCAGCCGATCCCTGGGGGGTGAAAGTGCTGCGATATGAGATCCGTAATATCCGTCCATCCAACGAAATAGTGGATACTATGGAGAAGCAGATGGAAGCTGAACGCCAAAAACGAGCCGACATTACCAGTTCTGAGGGTATGCGCGAGGCGAGAATTAACGAATCGAAAGGGGAGCAGCAGAGCCAGGTTTTAGTTTCTGAAGCTCAACGCCAGCGCAGAATTAACGAAGCACAAGGCCGCGCTAAAGAGAT
>SLLL01000091.1 GCA_007134085.1 Balneolaceae bacterium | reverse complement strand
GTTGGCCGCAGGGGCAGCTGGAGCAGGGTGTGTTTCTCCTCCATCACCGCTTTCACGGAAACCATTCCCGGCGTGGCTGAGCCCAGCACCACAACGGCATCCTCCATCACACCGCGCATTACCGCAACATCACGCGCGTGGTATCGCGGTGCGGGATCAAACTGCTTGTACGAGCTGTCATGCTCCTCGTCCACCACAATGAGCCCGGGATTTTGAACCGGTGCAAACACAGCCGATCGCGGCCCGATGGCAATCCGCTTTTCGCCTGACTTGAGGCTCTGCCACGCTTCAAACCGTTCGCGGTCGCTGAGGCGGCTGTGGAGTACGGCAATCTGATCGCCAAAAATCTGATAAAACCGCTGCACCGTTTGGGGGGTGAGCGCAATTTCGGGAACCAGCACAAGCCCGCCCCGCCCCTGCTCAAGGGCATGTTTCAGCGCATGGATGTACACCTCCGTCTTGCCCGATCCCGTTACCCCAAACAACAGAAAACTTTTAAACTGCCCGGCATCCATCGGCTTTTTGATCTCTTCGAACGCCGTCTGTTGTTGGCCGGAAAGGGTTTTGATCAGGGCGGGATTATGCACACCGTTATGCGTTGCCTCGGCTTCCACAGGCAGGTCCACCGACTCGATCCACCCCTCTTTCTCGATGCGCTTCAGGGTGTAGGGTGTAAAGAGTTCATCCTTCAAAAGCTCCTGATGGGTTTGTGGCAGCTTCAGGCTGCTCAGCTTTCCGAACGCCTCCACCCATTTGTTTGATCGCTCTTTTTCATCAAGCGATTCAAGTGTCTCCTGCGGATTGATTCCATCGGCCAGTTTCCAGTGCTTCACTTTTTTGTAATCCACCTTCTGGCGGGGGTATTCCCAAATCTGAATCCAACCGTTTTTCAAGGCCTTGTTCAAAAACCGTTTCCCGGAGCCCTCTCTGAACCGTTTTTTCGCCTCTTTCAGGGTGTAATTTCCCTGCTCAATATCACGCAACAGCTCCTGCTCATCATCCTTCAGGCCATCCTTAAAACCGGGTTTTACCCGCAGTTTTTTTTCTGATGTAAAATTAAGCCCAACCGGAAGCGCCGACTGTATCGCTTCGCCCCTGCTGCAGTAGTAGAAGCGGTGGATCCATCCCGTAAGCTTCAGCATCACCTCGCTCATGATCGGCTCATCGTCCAGAACCCGTTCTACCGGTCTCGTTTCGAACGCCGGTTTCTCATGATGAACCCGCACCACCATCCCGATGGAGAACTCATTCCGAAGTGGCACCCAAACCCGCATTCCCGGTTCTACCGTTTCATCGCTGCCGGTATGATAGGTAAACAGGCTGCGCACTGCCGTAGGAAACGCGATATCCACATACTTTTTTGCCATAACCTGAAGCTATGGAATATCCCCCGTAAATGAGAAGTTCTTTCTGTGAATGTGGGGGGATATATAAAACCGTGGTTACCATCGAATTTTTTTTATATTAATAAGTGCCCGATAAAAGCATTTAGCTAAATGTTCGAAATAGACCTATCGAGCGCAATCCCGACGCTTCTCAGGAGGGATGAAGTCGAGATACAGTGTTTTCGTCTTCGTCCCGCCTGTCCCCACTACTTGGGGATCGAACTGCATCGGGACTGCGCTCAAACTGACGATACCTTAGAATCATTTATTCGATAACCATCCAAACCATTTAACAAACAACCAGCAATCAAACCAAAGCAATATGAAAAATTATACCCGGCGACGTTTTCTTCAAACAACCCTGGCAGGTGCCGCCGGCCTGTCGATGTTTCCTTTGATGAAGGGATGTGCACCCGCTCCAAGCGATCAAATCAGAATTGGTGTTATCGGCCTCGGAAGGCAGGCTCTCTCCTTAATTAACGGTTTCCATCAAAATCCGGGTGTAAAAGTTGTTGCCGGTACAGATGTATATGGCCGAAAGCGCGAACGTTTTGAAATGATGATTCGCCAATATCAGGAAGCGGCTGAATACACAAATATCGAAGCCACAGCCACCGCCCATTACCATGATATGCTGAACCGTGATGATATTGATGTTATTGTGATTGCATCACCTGATCACTGGCATGCCATTCAGGCCATTGAAGCGTGCCGGGTAGGCAAAGATATATATCTGGAAAAGCCGGTTACACTAACTATTAAGGAAGGTATTGAAGTAGTGAAAGCCGTTCGCGAAAATGATATTGTACTTGGAGTAGGCAGCCAGCAGCGGTCTGATCCTAACTTCCAGCACGCAGTGAAAGTGGTTCGTGAAAACCGTCTTGGCGATCTGCAGAAGATCAATGCATGGGTGGGCGGCCCTGCCGTCCCTTACAATCTGCCGGAAGAGGAAGTACCAAGCGATCTGGACTGGGATGCATGGCTGGGGCCGAATCAGTATGTGCACTACAATAACGATCTGAATCCGCCAATTTCTCTCGATCCTGTTCAGAACGAGCAGTTCTGGGGCGGCTGGAGATGGTATAAAGAGACAGGCGGCGGCCTTCTAACCGATTGGGGCGCACACATGTTTGATGTGGTTCAGTGGGCACTTGACAAAGACGACAGTGGCCCTGTAGAAGTGATACCGGCCGGCCACAGCGGCACCGATTACATCGACTTTGTGTATGAGGATGGCCTGGTTATGTCGAACGCGCCGTTTACGGATGATCAAATGCAGGGTGTGCGATTTGAAGGAAGCGACGGCTGGATTGAAGTACACAGAGGCCATTTCCGCGCATCTGATGAAGAACTTATGCCGCCTGTACCTGAGGCTGATGGAGATGTGGAATATGAGCAGGCAAGCCCACATCTGGTAGATTTTATTGGTGCTGTGCGTTCGCGTCAGGATCCAATCGCACCGATCGAAGCCGGACACAGAACCGGAAGCATCGGAACAATTGGCAATATTGCCACTGATCTTGATCGTCCGCTCAAGTGGAATCCGGAGTCAGAAACTTTCGTGGACGATGCCGAAGCGAATACCCACCTCCACAGAGAATACCGCGACGGATACTCTTTGTAATGAGGTAATTCTCTCAAATTCAAAAACACCTTACCATAACCGGCAAGGTGTTTTTTTATGCCTGTGAATTATTCGATCAGGCATGTACTGAAAAGGGTACGGGCGGCAATATCCTGATAAATAGTCTTGGCGATCCTTTGCGTCCTTGGCGGTTTTAAATAATTCTGATCTGGGAATAGAAGGGCGATCAGAAAATTAGCAATGCAGAATTAGAATAAGCTGTTAATCCCAGATAAAATTGAACTTTTGAGGTAACGCTAAGGGTTTATGTTTCTTTAGACAATCACCAAAAAGATTTGTGAATTGATGGCTTCGCATTATATTTCCGAATGCAATCGAAAAATGAACCCACCGGCTCGAGGAAATCCATTCTAAAAAATGGCCGTTTTTGGTTTTGCATCGTCATTTCGCTGATTGCACTCTTCATCATCTGGCCCGGATATGCCCTTTTCAGCTCCGCCACACCACTTGTTTTAGGATTCCCGCTCTCTTTTGCCTGGATAATTTTTTGTACAATCGCAGGCTTCATCTCGCTTCTGGCATTGTACATCTACGATAATCG
>SLLL01000188.1 GCA_007134085.1 Balneolaceae bacterium | reverse complement strand
TGGCGCAAACACCGAAACAGATATCGCCATGCGCGTGATTGCAGATCACATTCGGGCAGTCAGTTTTTCAATTGCTGATGGTGCCTCTCCCGGTAATGATGGCCGTGGGTATGTAATCCGCCGAATCCTGAGGCGTGCAGTTCGTTATGGGTGGGACAGGCTCAACCTCAAAAAACCATTTATGAACAAACTGGTTGGTGTTTTGGCTGATCAGTTTAAACACATTTTTCCGGAACTGGAGGCACAAAAAGAGTATGTTCAAAACGTAATTCTTGCAGAAGAAAAGAGCTTCCTGAAAACTCTGGGACAGGGGATTACACTTTTCAATGAGATTTCAGAAGGGGCAAAAAGCATTTCCGGTGAAGATGCGTTTAAACTGCACGATACCTTCGGATTCCCAATAGACCTTACCCAGCTCATGGCGCGGGAAAAAGGGATTGATGTGGATGAAGAAGGATTTAACAAACTTATGGCTGAGCAGAAGAAACGCGCTCGTGATGCCGCTAAATTTGGTGCGAAAGAGTCGGGTGAAATCACCTGGAATGTGCTGTCAGAAGGCGATTTTGAGTTTATCGGATACGATGAATTAACGGGCAGTGTAACTGTAAGAGCGTATGCAAACTCAGAAAAACATGGGATGATTTTGCTTGATAAATCTCCGTTCTATGCAGAGTCAGGTGGACAGATTGCCGATACCGGCACACTTGAACAAGATGGTGTTGTGATCAAAATAACTGACGTTCAAAAAACGGCTGATGGCCATGTACACTTCACAAATGAGTTGCCGGATGGCCTCTCAGGATCATGGATTGCAAAAGTTGATGCCCATCGCAGAAAAGAGATCGAAAAACACCACTCAGCCACACATATTATGCATGCTGCTTTGCGAGATGTACTTGGAAAACACGTTTCTCAAAAGGGCTCACTTGTGGCTCCTAACCGCCTGCGTTTCGACTTCTCTCACTTTGAAGCAGTAACCCAGGATGAGCTGAACAGGGTTGAAAAGCTTGTGAATGAGAAAATTCAGGAAAATATAGCACTTCAGGAAGAACGGGCAATTCCTATTGAAGAGGCAAAAGCGCGTGGGGCAATGATGCTTTTTGGTGAAAAGTACGGTGATGTTGTTCGTATGATTACATTTGAACCTGACTTTTCGGTTGAGCTATGTGGTGGCACACACGTTAATGCCACCGGAGAAATTGGGTACTTCCGGTTTACGGCAGAAACATCGGTTGCGGCCGGCGTTCGAAGGGTTGAGGCAGTAACTGGCCTAGCGGCAGATCAGTTAATCAGCTCTGAGAAAGAGAAGCTTCAAAAATTACAGAGTATAATCGGCTCACAAAAAGACCTGGTCAAGGGAGTAGAAGAGTTGATTGAGCATAACAAAGCCCTCGAGAAAGAGCTTAAAAAAGTGCAGCAGCAGCAAGCTACCGGCCAGTTAAATTCTATTCTTAATGATAAGAAAGATATTGCAGGTGCAGGCTTAATCACCGGAGTAGTAGAAGGCAGCGATATGGATACCCTAAAACAGATGGGGTATGATGCGCTTCAAAAATGCAAAGAAAACAGCGTGATTGTTCTTGCTTCATCGGATGAAGAGGCAGGCAAGGTTTATCTGATGGCTGCTGTAACTGATGATCTGATTGCAAAAGGCGTTAAGGCCGGTGCCCTGGTATCAGAGCTTGGCAGGATTGTTGGCGGCGGAGGCGGCGGGCAGCCAAATCTCGCAACTGCCGGCGGCCGCTTTGTAGAAAAAATTCCGGATGCAATGAAAAGGGCAGAAGAGTGGTTGATGGGTCAAGATTTGTAAATAGATAACCGCTGCGATCTGAATACTTCAGAAATTTTGGGTATATTTCGAGACTGTTTACGAAAATGTGTCCGCAGAAGTGTTCCACAACATTCTCCGCTAAGAAACTAATCTGAATAAGAAAGAATACCTTTACAACTTATGGCGAAAAAAAAGGAAGAAGCAGTATTCACTCCTACTGGGCTGAATAAAAACACCAACGGTAAAGTTGATAAATCGGTAGAGTTGCCCCCAGCAACCAAGAAAAAGCATAAAGAGCTGGGACTCACTGATGATAATGTCATTGAAATGTTCGAACAGATGTATCTCCAACGCCGTTTTGAAGAGCGTGCAATGCAGATGTATCAAAAAGGGAAGTTCGGTGGATTTTTGCACCTTTATATTGGCCAGGAGGCTATTTCAACAGGAACAGTTTTTGCGTTAGATGATAAAGACGATATCATAACTGCTTATCGCGATCACGGCTGGGGACTGGTACGCGGAATTACCGCAAAAGAGGGGATGGCTGAGCTATTCGGAAAAGCTGCAGGTTGTTCAAAAGGTAAGGGTGGTTCCATGCACTTTGCGAAAACCGAAAATCATTTCTGGGGCGGTTACGGTATTGTAGGCGGACATATTCCTATCGCCGGAGGCCTTGCATTCGCTAATAAATACAATGGCAATGGCCAAATTTCTACATGCTTTTTTGGTGATGGTGCCGTAGACCAAGGCGCCCTGCACGAAACACTGAACATGAGTCAGCTCTGGAAGCTTCCGTGCGTATATGTTGTTGAAAATAACGGCTACTCAATGGGTACAGCTGCGAACAGGCACACTGTTGGCGAAATTCATGAGCGTGCAAAAGGGTACGGAATGAAGAGTGCACTGTTTAATGGAATGGATGCATTCACCGTTTATGAAAACATGAAGGCAATTGCAGATGATGTTCGCGAAAACAGTATTCCATATTTTGTGGAAATCAGGACTTACCGTTACAGAGGGCACTCCATGTCTGACCCGCAAAAGTATCGTACCAAAGAAGAACTGGAGCAGTATCAAAAAACAGACCCTGTTGAGCGCATCAAGCAATATTTGTTGGACGAAAAAATAGCGAAGCAGAAAGATATTGATGCTACAATGGACAGAATTGAAGAGGAGGTGCTCGAAGCGGTAAAATTTGCTGATGAGACACCTTTCCCTGAGCCCGAAGAGCTCTACGAGGACATGTTCGCAGGGACACCATTCATTCACGACACGAAAAAATAACCTGATCTCAAAACCAAAAGATTTTAACACATGGCAGTTTTACAATTCAGAGAAGCACTCCGTGATGCAATAGACGAAGAGATGAACCGTGATGAGAATGTTTTCATCATGGGGGAAGAGGTTGCAGAATATAACGGTGCATACAAAGTAACCGAAGGCCTTCTCGATAAATATGGATTTAAGCGGGTTATCGATACGCCAATTTCAGAACTTGGATTTGCAGGCATTGGTGTTGGCGCAGCTATGAAAGGCCTCCGCCCAATTGTTGAGTTTATGACGTTCAATTTTGCAGTTCTTGCGGCTGATCAGATCATTAACCATGCTTCAAAAATACGCTACATGCTTGGCGGCCAGGCAAGTGTGCCCATTGTTTTCAGAGGGCCAAATGCATCAGCAGGGCAGCTTGGTGCAACACATTCCGTAGCGTACGACTCTATGTATGCACATTTTCCTGGCCTTTCTGTGATCTATCCATCTGAGCCGGATGATGCAAAAGGGTTGCTGAAATCAGCTATACGAAATGATGATACTGTAATCTTCATGGAGTCTGAGCAGATGTACGGCCTGAAAGGTGAAGTATCAGAGGAGAAGGATTACATCATACCAATCGGGAAAGCCAAGGTAAAGCGTGAAGGCGATGATGTAACTATAGTGGCAACGGGCAAAATGTATCATATAGCCAAGCAGGCTGCACAGCAGTTAGAAAAAGATGGCGTTGAAGCAGAAATTATTGACCCGAGAACCATAAAGCCGTTTGATCTTGAAACTGTGATCAAATCCATCAAAAAAACGCACCGCTGTGTGATTGTTGATGAAGCACACCCGTTTGGCGGACTCGCATCTGAAGTAGGATTTTTGATTCAACGTGAAGCATTTGATTATCTGGATGCACCGGTTCTGCGAGTTTGCCTGCCAGACGTTTGTGCTCCGTTTTCTAAACCACTGTTTGATCTTTGGCTGCCTGATGCGAAACAGATTATTGAAGCAGTGAATGCTGTGATGTACAGATAGTGAAAAGGCTAAAAACAAAACGCAAAAGTGAACATTTCACCTTTGCGTTTTGCCCGTTCACTTAGTAACGTACATAAATTGATACCAACAAAACTATATCTACACTAAACTTAGAAGAATCTTTAGAATATGGCTGTAAAAATTGAGATGCCCAAACTCAGCGATACCATGGAAGAAGGGGTTATCGCCAAATGGAATGTTAAAGAAGGGGACAAAGTAAGTTCTGGTGATGTGATTGCCGAGGTGGAAACCGATAAGGCAACCATGGAGGTTGAGGTATTTGATGACGGAACCATCCTTAAAATTATGGCCAGTGAAGGTGACGCTATTCCTTTGGGCGGCCTGATTGCTATTGTAGGTGAAGAGGGAGAAGATATCAGCGATTTGGTGGATGTGGCATCTGACAGTTCATCCGGTGAGAAAAAAGAGGAGAAGAAAGAGGTTAAAGAAGATAGCAGCGATGACGATGACTTTGACCCAATTCTGGGAGACATCGAAAAAGGGGACAGCAAAAAAGAAGAACCGGCTGCTGAATCATCATCTGATAATGGGAGAATTAAAGCATCTCCGCTTGCTAAAAAAATGGCTGAGGAGAAAGGGATTGAACTGAGCAAAGTTCAGGGTTCAGGTCCTGACGGAAGAATAGTTAAACGTGACATTGAAAGCTATAAGCCATCAGAAGAGAAGAAGCCTTCTGCACCGGTTGCAACTTTTGATTCGGAAGAGTCAGAAGACACGAAAATTTCTCAAATGAGAAAAACCATCGCCCGCCGGCTCTCTGAAAGTAAATTCACCAATCCGCATTTCTACGAAACCATTGATATTGATATGGAGGAGGCTATTCGTGCGCGAACCAGCCTTAATGAAGTTAGCGATATTAAAATCAGCTTTAATGATATTGTAGTAAAAGCATGTGCAGCAGCCCTGCGCAGGCACCCGGCAGTGAATTCATCCTGGTTGGATGATGTAATCCGTAAGCATGGTGATGTGAATGTAGCTGTTGCTGTTGCCATAGAAGACGGGCTTATGACACCTGTAATTCGCCATGCAGATAAGAAAAACCTGCGACAAATTTCTGCTGAGACAAGAGAGCTTGCCGGTTTGGCACGTGATAAAAAACTGCAGCCGGAACAGATGGAAGGCAGCACATTTACCATTAGCAATCTTGGAATGTTTGGTATTGAAGAGTTTACCGCTATTATCAATCCGCCTAATGCATGTATTCTTGCAGTGGGTGCTATCCGCGATGTGCCGGTTGTTAAGAACGGAGCTGTTGTTCCCGGCAAACGGATGAAAGTAACGCTCTCGAGTGATCACAGAATTGTAGATGGAGCAAAAGCAGCGGAATTCCTGAATACGGTTCGGCAGATGATTGAAAATCCATTGAGTATGTTACTCTAGGTTTTACATTACGAATCATCTTTTACAAATGCCCGGCTGTTGACAGTACGGGCATTTTTTTGTTCTTAAAATTTTATTTAGGTTTGATGTAAGTTCATTAATATTAATAACAATCATCAATAGACTTATGTATAGATTTAAAAAAATCACTCATCTTTTAACACTACTATTCATTCCATTCTTGCTCATATATTGTTCGGATGATGATCCGGTAAGTACAAATGGAGACTTGGATGAAGCCAGCTTCACTATAGCAGGCGATATTAATGCTGAAGTTGATGGCATTGCCCGGTTTGGGACTTCAGGCGCAGGTGATGAAGAAACTTCCTGGGAAATAACAATCGCTGATTCCGGCCCTCAAACATTTGTTTTGGTAATATCAACCATAGATCTCGACGGAGTTGAACAACCTTCAACCGGCTTTTACTCGATTACAAATAGCCCTACAGCTGAAGGTGAGTTTTCGGCAATATTCACAGATATGGAAGGAGATGAGCCTGGAGGAACCGAGTATTCAACCATCTTTGGGAATGAAGGAGGTACTCTGGAAATAACAGAGTCTACATCGAGCCAGGTTTCCGGAAATTTCAGCTTTACAGCAGTTACAGTAGACGATCAAACCAATGAAGCTGTAGGTGAAATAGTAGTTACAAATGGTGAATTTGTTGCTACTCCGATGGATGGCTGATTTATCATAAGCCAGGGGGAGGTGTAAAATTGGTGCGAACGGTATCGCTTGAAAGGCTGCCAAAAACACCAATGCCGCCCTCAATATTATAAATTAAGTTGGGAATTTCACCGGGAGGAAGCGTTGAGCCGCCAAGCTGTAGTTGTTGAGAGCGTACAATTGCATCGAGATTAGTATCTACAGAGCTAGTTACAACAAGGTTGGGGCCTAAAAAGGCTACACCAATCCATGGAAAGCGCAAAGTGACGGTTCCATCTTCATTTCGCTGGAAATTCCCTTCATTTATTAATCCCGAAGCGTTAGTTATCAAATCTGCCAGTTCAATGTTTCCATCATCAACAGATGCTCTGAAAAATGGGGTTAAATTTTCTATAACCGGATCCTGAGAAATCGCGCTAAATACATAAATACTCTGATTTTGGGTACGCCTTCCTTCAGCTATTAAAATTTCGAGCTGTTCATCTGATTGATACACAATATCTCCTGCCACATCTCCAATAATTTCAACCTGATCAGGTATGGTAGTGTAAGCTCTGATGATTTCATCCCTGTCGTTGAAAGATACATCCAGCCTGTAGGTTCGCATTGGCAGTACAATGTGGCCCGATGATTCAATTGCTGGTATATAAAACCGGCCGAAACCCTCAGAAAAGTTGTATGGAAAAATCTCTTCATCGTCACCGTTATCACCCAACAGAACAACCTGTACAGTGGCATTTGGAATGGCTGCATCAGATAAATTGAATTCCTCATTAATAGGAGAAGTTTTTGATACCCGAATGTGTGGAAGCGGCCTGTTTGCTACAGCGTAAGCTTCAATCACTACTAGTTCTTCGTAATCATCCTGCTGGTAACTATCGCACCCAATGAGAAGCGAAATCGATATGATCAGTAGTGTAGTTAATTTTTTCATGGATGGTTCAAAAGTTTACGGTGTAAGATACGGAAGGAATAATTGGCAACAGGTTTACATCATTGCGAACGATGGGGTTTTCATCAAAATCGTAGTTGTAAAACCACACATTTCTTCGTGAGTAAACATTGATGATTTGAAATTGCCACTCTGCATCACCAAGATCGAAAAAGCGCCCGGACCGCGTAAAAGCGATGTCTAACCTATGATAGGATGGAAGCCGTGAGGCATTCAGGTTGCCAATTGTGAAAGTATCTCTTGGAGAATTAGCCCAAGGTATATCTGCAAACTGTGTTCTGCCGAGTGGCTCTGTGTAAGCTTGCCCAGTTGCATAACTAAATACAGCATTGGTACTCCAACGGGAAGATAACTGGTAATTTGCCGTGAGATTTACATCGTGAGTTCGGTCGTATTTAGGTGGATAAAAACGGGCGCGGGTTGGATCATCAAGAATTGGAGCGTTAAACCCCGGAAATTTTCTGCGGGTGATGCTATAAGTGTAGCCAAGGAAACCGGTAACCGGGCCACGCTGTTTTTCAAGGAAAAGCTCAACACCGTAAGCATACCCTTCGCCGAATCGAAAAAGCTCTGCGTAATCAAGGCCTGCGGCATCTGTCACAAACGGATCAAGTTCAAAAAGGTCCCGCATGGTGCGGTAGTAGATTTCTGCATCAAAACCCCAGCCACTGCGCGGAACGGTTTTTGCGCCTAATACAAATTGATCGCCATAAGCAGGGGGTACACCTTCGTCGGTAGTTAGCCAGATGTCGAGCCCGGAAAAAGCTTCATTTGAAATGAGTGTAAGAAATTGGTTATAACGCCCATAAGCAGCCTGAAGGCGAACGCGCGAACCGGGGCGATACTCAGCTGAGATTCGAGGTTCAAGCCGAACGTAATTTCCTTCTGAGAAGGTATTCAGCCTGAGGCCTCCGGTAAATATCCATTCGTTCGAAGGCCTCCACCTGTTCTGCAGATAAGCCGAGAGATATTGAGATTGAATACGGTTGCTGAATGTATCAACATTATCGAAGCGGTCTCTGAACCGAAGAACCATATTGCCGCCCCAAAAACCACCTGAAATGGAGTGATATTCATTGGGAAGATATTCCAGGTCGGCCTTAAGGGAGAAGTCGAAAATGTCGTTATCTCTCTCGAAAGAGGTTCCTGCAATACTTACGTTGGGTTGATTAAAGTATCGAGAGCCGGTAGCTGTGAAAAAACCGAATATTTTATCGGTAAAAATTCGGCGCCACTGTGCGCTAACCGTCTGGTTTCCATATTTCAGCCTAATATTTGCATCATCCTGAAAAGGGATAGCCACATTGTCGTTTCCGGCGTAGAATGCCAGTGAGAAACGATCGTTGTCGGTGGCATCAAAATTAATCTTTCCATTAACGTCGTAAAAGTAGAAAAGGTCGGGGGCGCCGTCTATTGACTGACGCAAAACGGCGAGAACCGGTTCAATGGTTGACCTTCGTACGGCCAGCATGTACGAGCCCCGGCTGTATGGCCCTTCGAAAGAAGCACGCGATGCAAGCAGCCCGAGGCTAACGGTACCCTGATTTTCAACCCGGTTGCCATCTTTGTTGTAAACGGTTAAAACTGACCCTATCCGTCCGCCGTATTGTGCAGGGTAGCCACCTTTGTAGAGGCGTACATCTTTTACGGCGTCAGGGTTGAATGTGGAGAAAAAGCCGAAAAAGTGAGTTGGGTTGTAAACCGTAGTTTCATCCAAAAGAATAAGTGTTTGATCCGGGCTGCCACCTCTAACATAGAGTCCGCTTGAAAAGTCCGATGCGGCTTTCACACCAGGCAGAAGCTGAACAGATCGAAAAACATCCGGTTCAATAACCGATGGCAGGTCTTTGATGAGCTGCATCGAAACCTGTGCCGTTCCAATGTTTCGCTGCTCTTCCCGTTCAGCTTCGGCTTCAACTACCAGTGCTTCCATCTCAACGCTCTCCGGTATTAGCTCTATGTTGATGCGAAGGTTTTGCCCCGGTTCAAGATCAATTTCCAGCTCAAAACGGCGGTAGCCAATATACGAGGCAGCCAGTGTATAGCTGCCGGGTTCAATATTAGTAATGGTGTAGTAACCGGATGTATTTGATGATGTGCCCCTGTTGATTTCAAGCAGAGCAACATTAGCCATCAGCAGGGTTTCACCTGTACGGCTGTCGGTGATGTAGCCATTAACGGATGCAGTTTGTCGTGCGAATCCGGTATCAAATAAAAGTAGTAAAACTAGGATGAATAGAATGTGCTGTAACTTCAAAGGAAATGATCTCGATAATTTGAATTTGATAGCTAAGTAAGTTACACGAATTTAATGCCTGTTTGTTATGATAAGATGTAACTTTTCTTTGATTTTACTCCGTTCCGTTAAGAATACGTTTTGCCGGGAAAAATCGTTATATTGTTAAGCTGTATTTATTACAGAATTGTTCTGTTACATATTGAGTTACCAAACCAATTTGGGGGTGTACCGGATTCGACGGGTTGCGTACATTCACAGGTTGCATGCCGAGTTCGTCCGATGAATCTCGTAAAAAATCATCATGGAATAAATGTAATTGACAACAATTACTCATACCGACTCGCAGCTTAAACTGACGAGTCCGTTCCAATGGGCGCTTGCCTGTTAGTCCCATCCGGAGCGTCGACTAAAACAGGATTTTCCGATGTGCGTGTCTGCCGCGCGGCTGGAGAACATAATGCAGAATAGGGTGGTGTTGCTTTGCTGTTGAGCATTGCATTGCCCGAAACCTTAATCAACAGCTAAGCATGTAGACGCTTGATGGGTTACCATCTCGGACCGGGGTTCAACTCCCCGCACCTCCACCAAATCAAAGCCCCGCAAAGTTTAGTTTCTTTGACGGGGCTTTTTCTTTAGATATTACAGTGATTCGCACCAAAATATTCATTTGCGGAGCAGTGCTCCGCGGTTCTCGCATAGCGATCCCAATGGGAAACTCCCCGCACCTCCACTAAAATAGAGCCCCACATAGATGAGATTCTATGACGGGGCTTTTTCTTTTGTTGTCTATGCTGGTACGAGTATGTGCATTGTGCATTAATAAGGCAGATGGTGCCATATTTTAGACCCTGTATTTATTCCCTTGTTTCGGCCAAAGCATGTATTAATAACTAAGCTGGCGCAAGCATTTTGCTTGTGCCCTTTTATGTTAGAGATGAACTAACCTGGCGCAGGCATCTTGCTTATGCCTTTTATGTAAAAGATTAATCCATAAAAGGAAATCTCGAATAAAGCACATATTAATAATCAGATACCCGCTCACTTGCACAGTTGTGATATTATACTTACATTACATGTAAATACAAGTAACAACAATTAATTCAATCCAATGAAAACAAATATATTTACCGGAATTGCCGGACTGGTTTTAGGAACAATACTTACAGGAATTATTGGCTTTTACAGCCTTCCGGGTTTGATGATGCTCGAAGATGAAACTGCTTATGACTTTGAAACTACCGTAGAGGTATTTGAAGAGAAGGTAAGAGAAGGCGGCTGGAGTGTACTCAAAACTCACGATATGAAAGAGACACTTAAAGGCCACGGCCATGATGTACTGAATGTGAAAATTTTTGAGCTCTGTTCATCAAAATACTCAGCAGAAATATTGAAGCTCGATGATGAACGCATCGTATCCCCGCTTATGCCATGCCGCGTTGCCATTTACGAGAAGAGTGATGGAAAAACGTACATCGCAAGAATGGATTCTGAGCTTTTAGCGCGCCCATTTGGTGGAGTGATTAACGACGTAATGCAGCAAGCTGCATCTGAGATAGAGGATGTGATCGCTCAGGTAATTCGGTAAATGAATTGTCTCCAGGCCCCTTTGATATAATAGAAGGGCCTATTCTTAAAAATAAATCATAAGCACAGGTACTTTGCCTGTGCTTTTTTTTGGTTAAACCCCTATTCAGGGGTTCCTTTTTGGTGGGACATCTCACCGGTATTTCATGCCGGGCTATAGTTTTTTATACGCCTCGGGCGGATTTATTGCTGGGTACACTTACTAATGGATAACCAGAAATAATTATAAACTGGCGAAAGCATCTTGCTTGTGCCTTTTTTAACTGAAGATGCATTCATTACATTGATGTTAAGGAATAGGCAATGGATTACTCAAATCAAAAACTGCTTCAAAACGGAGTTCATCGTTTAGGTAGAGGCGGTAATAGTAGTTGAGTTCGGCGAGGCCGAATTCTTTTGACCATGTGTTGATACTGCGCCCGGCCCTCTCCTCAATAGTGCGTTCATCCGCCGGGAAATATTGAAGCAGGGTAGTGCCACGATCATCTGCAAAACCACCATAGAAATTTGCTTCGTGCTCAGTTCCATCTTCATATCTGTGATCGTGGCTCAGGTGCAGGTTTCCATCTTTCATTTGAAGTATCCAGGTGCGGGAGCGGTCATCATCCACAAAAAATGGGATGCGAACCATATCATCCTCACAACTCTCTAAAACCATGACCAAGCGCGCTTCGGCAAAAGCCTCGCCACCGCCAATTTCGGTAATTGTAGCGTTGCCTTCGTACGCATTGCCGCAATAATCCTGATAGTTCGTCATAAAATTTTCCTGATGATTCTGAGAATCGGTACAGGCAACCAGAAATAGAGTGGTAAAAATTGGTATCAGGTATTTCATTTCTTTCGGCTTCCTTCATAAAGTTCATATTCAAGGAGGCGGCACTCCAGCGTGGAATTATAAAACATGGTTCGGCTTTTTGCACGCAAGCCTACTTTTTTAGCGAGAGCATTGTTCGCCGTGAAAACATAACCGGTTTTACCGGCGCATTCACTCTTCATAAAATCGCCGATTTTTTTATAAAGGGGGCGTAAATCGGTGTCATCACCCAGCCTCATTCCGTAGGGTGGATTAACAACAACAACACCTTTGCCAACGGGCACCGGTGTTTCTGAAATATCACAAGTTGAAAACTCTATTAAATGATCAACACCCGCAGTTTGTGCATTTTTTTTGGCCATGATGATGGCACTCGGATCACTATCTGTGGCTATAAACTTTCCGCCCGGATTTTTCTGCACACTCTTTTTGGCGTCATCCCGAATGGCTTGATAGAAATCATCATCATAACCCAGAATATGCATGAACCCAAAATTGTTTCTTAATGATGCCGGGGCACGATTTATGGCTTGCATCACGGCTTCAATCACAAGTGTTCCTCCGCCAGCCATCGGGTTGATGAAATGCTGGCCTGGTTGCCAACCAGTAGTTTGAATAATTCCCGCTGCTAACGATTCCTGCATGGGCGCTGCCACAGAGGATGAACGGTAATTTCGTCTTGAAAGAGATTCGCCTGAAGTATCAATGAAAATTCTGGCTTCATCGCGAGTCCAGTACAAGAAAACCACGGTTTTGTTGAGGTCAGAGCCGCTATCTGGCCGCTGATCTTTTTTGTAGCGAATTCTGTCTGCAATGGCATCTTTTACTACGAGGTTGGCATATTGATCATTCTCAATGGTAGGGTGATCAATTCGCGATGTAACTGAAAAGTATCCGTCCGGCGATATCCAATTCTCCCAAGGCAGTTTTTTAAGCCAGTTTCTTAACTTGTCGGGATTTTCGATTCGGGTTTCATCAACCAAAAAATGTACACGATGAGCAGTTCGCAGCCAGAAATTAAGTTTGATGCAGTCGTTAAGTGAAGCTTCTATTTCAACTCCGGTTTCACGCTTTGTTTTGATGCGATAGCCCAGAGCAATTATTTCGCTCTCAAGAATAGGAGCCAGGCCAAGAGGGCAGGTGATGGAAACCGTGCTTTTTTGAGTAAAATCTGCCATTTATGATGGTTGTATTTAATGGTGGAAACAAAAAAACCGGTTAACTGCTTTTGTCAATCAACCGGTTTTTAAAGTGTTAAGTGGATGAAATTATGCTACTTCAACCAGTTCAATCTCAAATGAGAGATCTTTCCCTGCAAGGGGATGGTTAGCATCGAGCGTAAGCTCTGTATCACTAATGCCTGTGATGCGAACCGGCACCGGCTGGCCATTTGGCTGGTTAACCTGAAGTTGCATTCCAACCTGAGGTTCCACATCAGCCGGAAGCTGATCTTTCGGTACATTAATTACGAGGTCTTCTCTCATTTCACCGTAAGCTTCTACGCTTGGGATGTCAACTTTTGTGGAGTCACCCACATTCAAACCAATAACTGCCTTCTCAAAACCGGGGATTAATTGACCCTGGCCTAATGTAAATTCTAATGGTTCTCTTTCTTCTGAAGTATCAAAAACTTCTCCGTTCTCAAGTGTTCCTGTGTAGTGTACCTTTACGGTATCACCATCTTTTGCAATAGACAAAATATTCCTGTTGTTTAATTTGTAAATTTAATGATCATTAAAGATACCCATTTTCGGGCAGAAATTTGAAT